>NZ_CEYLVT010000479.1:0-1015 GCF_982860115.1 Moorena sp. | reverse complement strand
TAATGCACAAATCCAAAGAAGTGGTAGAAGAATGTCAGAGAATCATCAATAAATGGTTAGAAGACATCGGCCTAGAATTAAAACCAAGTAAAACAAAGATGGTACATACCTACAAAGGCTTTGACTTTATTGGATTCAATATACGTCAATATCAAGTAGGAAAACACCACTCAAAGCAAGGTTTTAAAACTCTCATCAAACCATCCAGCAAGAGCGTAAAAGAGCACTATGAAAAACTTGTAGACATCATAGACAGACACAAGGCTGCCCCTCAAAAAGCGCTAATAAGCAGATTAAAACCAGCTATAAGAGGATGGTGTAACTACAACAAAAGTCAGGTCAGTAAGGAAACCTTTACTGATTTAGATAACATGCTCTGGCACAAACTTAAAAGATGGGGATATAGGAGACATCCCAAAAAATCAAAAACCTGGGTGAATAAAAAGTACTGGGGAACTAAGGTTGAAAAACCAAAAGAACCATGGGAAGCACCAAAGATAGATAACTGGGTATTCATGACAGATGAGGAGAATTATCTCCCGAAACATGTCAAAACAAAAATTGTAAGACATGTAAAGGTCAAAGAATCCAGAAGTCCCTTTGACGGTGACCTAATGTACTGGAGCAACCGAATGCAAAAACACCCTGAAATGACTAGCCAGAAGGGTTTTCTTCTGAAAAGACAGAAAGGGAAATGTGCTCATTGTGGTCTCACATTCAGAGATGGAGATTTATTGGAAATGCATCACTTAATACCACGCCCACAAGGTGGAAACGACCAATTCAGGAATCTTGAGCTACTCCACCTACATTGCCACGATGTAAAACATAGAACTAAAGTCAGTCCAAAGTGTCAAGAGTCAAATAACGACTCCTCTGAGCTAGATGACAATCCTTTCTAATGCGGAGGTACCAATGAAAGTGTGTTCCTATCATGAGGAGCCGTATGACGGGAAACTGTCACGTACGGTTTTGGAGACGAGTCGCAGAGGTGACTCTGCGGCTTAGTTTAATA
>NZ_CEYLVT010000478.1:0-1083 GCF_982860115.1 Moorena sp. | reverse complement strand
ATTAGAACTTTCGTAAAGTTTAGTGTTAACTTGATAGCCGTTAATAGTAATCATAATATTAACAGTTGTCCATCTCTAAATACTTTTCCACTAACTCTAAAATCTTTTGCTCTTGAAATCCTTCGGCTAAATCTTTGAGTTTTTGAGCAAAGGGTATATATTTTGTATCCAGTTCTTCGAGATAGGTGGCTCGTTGGCGAATCTTTTTCATACTGCCGAGCATGGCTAATTCGTAGAGGACTTCCATTTCTGCTGGTGGCGGAATCACTAATGGTTGCTCAATTCTAGCTGCTGCTATGGTCTGTTGGGAGTCTTCTTCATAAATCCACTCCAGTTGTAAATACTCTCCCAACAATTTCAGCAACTGTTGCTCATCCACGGGTTTGGACAAAAAGCCTTGACAGCCGACAAGCTTACTTTTCTCTTGGTCTGTCTCTAACACGTTAGCGGACACTGCAATAATGGGGATATCCTGCATTTGAGGTAGGTTTCTCAATTCTGCGACTGCTTCAAAGCCAGTTTTGATAGGCATGACTAAGTCGGTCAAAATCAGGTCAGGTTGCAGCTGTTGAGCTAGTTCGATTTCCTGCTGGCCATTTTCTGCCATCACGACTTCAAAGCCCAACGGCTCCAGCATGTTCTGCAACACAGCCCGATTGGCTGCTTTGTCTTCTGCTATTAATACCTTGCGCCGAGAACCAATATAACCAACAATTTGCCCCAGCTTCTGTTGCTGCTGTGGTTGGTATTTTTCTACTACTGGGAAGGTAACATCAAACCAGAAGGTAGAGCCAGAACCAAGTTGGCTTGTGACTTGTAGCTTTGCTCCCATGAGCTCTACTAACTGCTTGGTGATGGCTAAACCTAAACCAGTGCCAGCAGCACGCCGTTGCGTATCTCCCACTTGTTCAAAGGGTTGGAAAATTGTTTCTAACTGTTCGTCGGTGATGCCGACACCGGTATCAATCACTTGAAAACGAAGTGTTGTCTGAACTGTTGTCTTTTGTGGTTGGTCGAGACTAATCACGTTAACCTTTAATGTTACTTGACCAGTATCAGTGAATTTAACAGCATTACCTAATA
>NZ_CEYLVT010000477.1:0-1108 GCF_982860115.1 Moorena sp. | reverse complement strand
GGGCTAGATTACTTATAGAGTCTGCGTTTTAGATTATTTCGTCGCCCCCTCAGCTAGTTAAGCCAATTTTCTAAATCCGTTATGTTCTTGAAATCTAAGAAATCTTCTCCCAAATTTTCCAACTCTTCAATTGTTAAATTTTCTATTTTGCTAATTGTTTTTGTCTCAATTTCTCCAAAACGCTTTTTCAGTTGACGAATGATTAAGGCGATTGCCTCATTTTTTCTTCCTATTTCTTTGCCAATTTCCTTTCCTATTTCTTCAGCATAAGTTATTTTTCCTCTTTCATCTTGTAATGCCATAGCACGGCGATCGGCAATTTCTAATTCTTCTGGAGTCATACCAGCTTGATTAGCAAGATTTAAAGCTGATTCTATCTCTGATACTTCTCCTAAAGAAGGAGGAATATTATCGAGGCTAGAAGCTTCTTTGAGGAAATAAATCCATTTATCGGCTAAAGTTTCTAATTCGGATAGTGTTTTATGGAATTTCGGTAATTCTATAAATATTAACTGCAATTCCTCTTCCAGACATTCAAACTTTTCAGTTTTTTCTTGAAACACAAATTGATTAATAATTTGCTGAGTTTCGTCGAACAAAATAAAATCCGTAATTGTGACAGCTATAACAGGTTTAAGACGAATATAGTCCTCTGCTGTTTTTAACTGATTAACATATCCTTTCACCATATTATAAAGTACCCGTTTGCTAAAACCAGTGATGGATGAGACTTGCATTTCAATTAGGACAACTTCTCCATCCGCTAACACTGCTTTTACATCCAAATAAGTGTCTTTTAAAGTCAACACTTGACCGGGATTATAGGGATTAATAATGGTTAAAGATTGAATGATTGGTTCGCCATTGTAAATAATAGCATTGAGGAAACTAATTAATATATTTTTACTTTCTTTGGAACCAAATATTTTTTTGAATACATAATCTATTTTAGGGCTGATAAATCTCATAGTTTTGGCGTTCCTGAATTAAGGAATAAATGCGCGATCATCTGGTTTTCTTAAAGCCCCCGTTGCTCCTCGAATTCTGAGGGACTTGTCTTGATGCAGTCGCTCATGGGGGAAACCCCCAAGACCGCGCTGCATCGCTT
>NZ_CEYLVT010000476.1:0-1156 GCF_982860115.1 Moorena sp. | reverse complement strand
GTAGGGTGTGGGGGGTAGGGTGTAGGTATGGATGCAAAAGCTACCCTACACCTCATTACTGGGTGGAACGGGCATCTTGCCCGTTACAATTTTCCGGCGGGCTGTCTCAACGCACCCCACACCCCACACCCCACCCCCTACACCCCATTAGTTGCGACCCGTATGCCACAAGATTAATCTTGCTCTAGAATATCAGGGGTAAAAGGACAATCCTGGGGGAAGCAAGTAGATGGATAATCCTTGCTAACGACCTTTAGTGGATATCTGTAGCAATCCAAAAAGACCGATTCAAGATAAGGTTTTAGACTAGGAGATTCAGACAACAAAAGATTAATCTGTTCTCTTTGCTCATTAATCGTTTTTTCCCAACCTCGATAATCAGGCTCTGAATTCACGTACTGCCTTTTAAGCAAGTGTTCCATCAAAACCTTAAGTCCGCTCTGAATCTCTCGTTTATCAGATCGTCCCAAGGTAGCTATTTCCTCAATTAAATTTTCTATATCCAACTCATCAAAGTTTCTTGTTTTAAGTTGCTGACAAGTTAGATCAGTCCACAGAAAAAAATCCTGATTATACAAGTCACTATTACTCATGGCTTATACTACCGAGCCTTGATATTTACTATAAGTATATCACGTTAAAAAATGCTTGTGAATTTATTACTAATAGTAATTACTTTATAGGGTTTTTCATAACTATGAGGTACAGAAAATTTGGAGAGGGATACTTACCATGTTTACCACACTTACTATGTTTACCACGCTTACCATGTTTACCATATTTACCACACTCTCTGCTCCCTGCTCCCTGCTCCCTCAAAAAAAAATTTACAAAATTTATATATTATAGCATATTTTGAAAATTTTTGTGCTAAACTAAAGTTGTGGACAATCAAATCCACGGGAAGAGCCAGCCTAGAGTTTTCGTCAGGCTGGAAGGCTGGCTCTTTCCCTTACAGGAGATAACTTAATATTATGTCCCATAGTCAACACCTATACCCATGGGTGATGCTTAGGTTGTTACCACCGATGCCACCAGTCGTTTTCCCTCGGTTCCTTAACCCCGCCCGAAAATATTGATAACGGGCAAGATGCCCATTCCACTTTTGCCTATTGCCTATTGCCTATTGCCTATTGCCTATTGCCTATTGCCTATT
>NZ_CEYLVT010000475.1:0-1172 GCF_982860115.1 Moorena sp. | reverse complement strand
GTTTATATACGTCAGACTCTAGGTAAAAGTTCCTAATACAAGCCCCATAGCGGAAACGACTTGGGGGAGCACTCCAGCAAAAGTCCTGGGTGTTCGGCGGGAATGCCGCCTGTCGCGAGGGATAAACCCTTGTAATCAAGACGGACACCCCCACCACGAGAACGCAGGTGGGGGAAGCATTCATATAAAAACCATCCCATAGTTAGGTAATGGGTAATAGGTAATATAGCGTGATTTGCAGTTTTGAGGTACGCTTCTCAACCTCAAGGTCCCCCTTTTTAAGGGGGATTTAGGGGGATACCTTTGTATCTCATAGCTATAATAATTGCTATAACTAATGGGAGTTCGGCAGCAGTTTTTGAGGTCTGATTCTGTCTGCCCGAAAATGAAACGGGTAAGATGCCCGTTCCACAGGTGCGACCTGAAGGGGTAGGATAGTAGACTCTGAAGAACCTCAAGTATCTGTTTCTTCAGAGGTGTTGCTAACGCCCTTAATAATTTGCCTAATTTCAGCTACTTCGATATCTTGCTGATCTGACTTTGAGTAAATATCCAACAAAATAATCAACTCAGTAGATGAAATCCAGTAAATCAGGCGATAGCCACCGCTTTTACCTCGTTGACTATCGCTGTTCCTAATCCGCACCTTCATAACTGTGGAACCGATGCCATAAATTTGATCTCCTAGAAACGATCCCATTTGCAACTGCTCGAGAATGGGCTGAAGATCTGCTTGAATTTGGCGGTATTTCTTGGCCAGAACTTTCAATTTACGCTGAAACTCAGGAGTAAGTTGCACCTCAACTAACGGAGCGTCAGTCAATATCAATTCCCTCCCACATTTGAGAAATGGGTAGGGTTTGTCCAGTCACAGCTTGCTGCCAAGATTTGCGAAAGCTTTCTGCTGAAAAGTCAGTATTATCGCCTTCTGGTATAGTTTGAATTTCTAGGGCATGGTTCTTTTGAATAATTGTGGATAGTATTTTGAGTAGTTCAAGCTGCTCTACTAATGAAAGCGACTGAGCAATGTTGATCGCTTCTTGAAGCTGTGATTTCATTAATCTCCTCTATTTCTAATTATATTGTCTACAGTAAAATAATAGAATATTCTTTACCCATTCTCAATTCTCAATTCTCAATTCTCAATTCTCAATTCTCAATTCTCAATTCTC
>NZ_CEYLVT010000474.1:0-1254 GCF_982860115.1 Moorena sp. | reverse complement strand
TATTAGGTAATGCTGTTAAATTCACTGATACTGGTCAAGTAACATTAAAGGTTAATGTGATTAGGGCGTGTTTTCAAAGTTTTCCGCAAGATTATGATCCCCCCCAGCCCCCCTTAAAAAAGGGGGGAGCCATACTCAAAGTCCCCCTTTTTTAAGGGGGATTTAGGGGGATCTCCGAGTTTGAAGACACGCCCTAGTCTTGACCAACCACAAAAGACAACACTTCTTGATGCAGTCGCTCATGGGGGAAACCCCCAAGACCGCGCTGCATCGCTTCGTTTTCAAGTAATTGATACCGGTGTCGGCATCACCCCCGAACAGTTAGAAACAATTTTCCAACCCTTTGAACAAGTAGGAGATACCCAAAGGCGTGCTGCTGGCACTGGTTTAGGTTTAACAATTACCAAGCAGTTGGTAGAACTAATGGGAGGAAAGCTACAAGTCACAAGCCAACTTGGTTATGGCTCTACGTTTTGGTTTGATGTTACCTTCCCAGTAGTAGAAAAATACCAACCACAGCAGCAACAGAAGCTGGGACACATTGTTGGTTATATTGGCTCTCGGCGCAAGGTATTAATAGCGGAAGACAAAGCAGCAAATCGGGCTGTGTTGCAGAACATGCTGGAACCGTTGGGCTTTGAAGTAGTCATGGCAGAAAATGGCCAGCAGGAAATCGAACTAGCACAACAGCTGCAACCTGACCTGATTTTGACCGACTTAGTCATGCCGGTCAAAACTGGCTTTGAAGCAGTCGCAGAATTGAGAAACCTACCTCAAATGCAAGATATCCCCATTATTGCAGTGTCCGCTAGCGTGTTAGACACCGACCTTGAGAAAAGTAAGCTTGTCGGCTGTCAAGGCTTTTTGTCCAAACCCGTGGATGAGCAACAGTTGCTGAAATTATTGGGAGAATATTTACAACTGGAGTGGATTTATGAACAAAACTCCCAACAAACCATAGCACCAGCTAGAATTGAGCAACCGTTAGTGATTCCGCCACCAGCAGAAATGGAAGTGCTCTACGAATTAGCCATGCTCGGCAGTATGAAAAAGATTTGCCAACGAGCCACTTATCTCCAAGAACTGGATACAAAGTATATCCCCTTTGCTAAGAAACTCAAAGATTTAGCTGAAGGATTCCAGGAGAAAAAGATTTTAGCTTTAGTGGAAAAGTATTTAGAGATTAACAACAGTTAATCGGTTAATGGGAGTAGGGAGTAGGGAGTAGGGAGTAGGGAGTAGGGAGTAGGGAGT
>NZ_CEYLVT010000472.1:0-1270 GCF_982860115.1 Moorena sp. | reverse complement strand
CTGGGGGGGCGACATGAGAGCTAAAAAGTAGACTGTATAAGCTTCATAGCTCTCATACCTTGTAAATAATTATCGAGCTTATGGCGACTTAAACGCATCATTTTTTTAACTAATTCCCAACATTTATCCATAAAATTAATCCAGTTTTGCCCATAAAGCCCAATATAAAAACTGCTATGCCTTTTAGTTAATCGCCCATATTCTTTAACTCTAGCCACATAGTTTTGAACTCCTTTTTTGTTAATATTCTCTCCTTTAATAGTGGCATTTAAATAAGAAAAAGATATTAAAATAACTAAAGAAATAAAGCGTTGCCCGACAACATTGCTGCCTTCCATATTATATCCACCGCTCTTATAGTCTCGGAACATCTCTTCAATATCAAAGCGTTTTTTATAAGCTCCGATTGCTTCAGAAGTACTGCTCATATTTGTTAGAATAAACCAACCTTCTTTTGTTACAGAGCTTCGATAACTCTTTTTCCATTTACAGGCGACACTAAATCCTTTAACTTTGTTGGTCTTTGTAACTTTAACATTTTTAAAAAATAAAGATTTTCCTGGTTTTAATCCACAAGTTTTCAAGGAAACCCACCCAGAATTTTTTACTTCAATTTGTTCCGATTCTTTTAGTCTCAAACAAAATTTAAACCCTTGTTTATCTAGCCATTGAGCCAATTTAACCGAACAAAACTCTCGGTCTCCCAAAACCACAACTTCATAGTTATCAAATAGCCCTATAATATTAGAAATTATTTGTTTTTGCTCTGATAAATTGCTTGAGCCTAACTTTGATAGAAGTTCAAAATAAACAGGTATTGCTCGGTTTTTATAAATTATGCTAATCATAAATAAGTTGGTGTTTTTCCAATTAGTCCTATCCATAGCCAAATATATTTTTTGACCAAAGCGTGAATGTTTGTTTTGTCCATTCTCGAATAATTGGAAACCACAAAGTTTTTAGTTGAAATACTGGTAACGACAAAAATCTCTGTAGTTTTTTACGTCGTGAGCTAAATTTAATTGGTAAAGGGAGTGACTCTGCGATTTTTTCAAGTTTGACATTTTTGGTATCTTGTATAATTATTATTATAAGGTAAAAAAACAATGATTGAGATTCAGAAAGTAGATTTTTTAGATGTTTTTGATATAATTCTGGTACCATTTTCAATTGATAGGTCGTATTGACAAGTTATGACCTATCTTTTTTTACCATAATTCGCTCAATTTAAGATATATCAAGGGTTACAGGGCGCTTGTCGCCCCCCCAG
>NZ_CEYLVT010000471.1:0-1297 GCF_982860115.1 Moorena sp. | reverse complement strand
CTCTTCTAAGGTTTCATCTCCGGGAGGAATTTTGCACAGAGTCTTTTGGGAGAGGGAGACGAGCTATAAAGCTTTTGAGTATTCATACTGGATTAACACCTGTCGATACAAATGTTACACTAATAGTAGGTCGAAAAACAGGAGAAGTCAATGAGAACAGCGTATCAATATCGGTTGCGACTAACCAAGTCACAGGAGGCAGATATAGAAAGGTGGTTGGATATGTTACGCCACCAATACAACTACTTACTTGCTGATAGATTTAACTGGTATGAACAAAACCGCTGTTCTATTAATTCCTGTCCTTTGATCTGTCACTTGCCAGAGTTAAGAAATAATCCTGATTACTTTTCCCAAAAAAGGACTCTGCCTCAGTTAAAGAAAGACAGGCACTGGTACAAAGCTATCCACGCCAATGTATTACAAGATTGCGTAAAGAGGGTAGACCTAGCTTTTAAAAGGTATTTAAAAGGTGACTCTAACGGCAAGAAGAGTGGAAGACCTAGGTTTAAGAGTAAAAACAGCTACAAGTCCTTGACTTTTTCTGCTTTCTCTAAAAATCCTATTCAAGGTAATAAATTGAATCTGCCCAAGTTCGGATGGGTCAAAATGGTCTACCACAGACCAGTCCCGGACGGATTCAAGATCAAGACTGCCACGGTTACTCGTAAAGCTGATGGGTATTATGTGACTTTGTCTTTACAGGATGATACTATTCCTGAAGTACTCCCAATAGAGCAAGTATCAAATCCTATTGGCATAGACATGGGTCTCAAGTCTTTTCTAGTCAAGTCTGATGGTTCAGAGGTTCCAGTTCCTCAATACTATCGAAAGGCTCAAAAACGACTAAAGAAAATTCAAAAAGCTGTCAGCAGGTCAAAGAAAGGTAGTAACAACAGAAAGAAGGTTGTTACTAAACTAGGGAGAGCCCATAAAAAGGTTGCTGACACTCGAAAAGACTTTCATTTTAAAACTGCGAAAGGCTTGCTAGATTCTCACGATCTAATTGCTCATGAGAAACTAAATATTAAAGGTTTGGCTAGAACTAAAGTAGCCAAATCTGTACTGGACGCTGGATGGGGTCAATTTCTGTCTATTTTGTCAAACAAAGCCGTTCGCGTAGCGTGGCCTACGGCCTTAAATGCTGGTTTAGTCACAATAGCAGTAAATCCCCGAAATACCAGCCAAAACTGTTCCAATTGTGGAAGGAAAGTTCCCAAAAAATTAAAAGACCGCATCCATTCTTGCCCACATTCCGCAGGTGCGATCACATAATGTTGTATTTTTGACTGAAGTC
>NZ_CEYLVT010000470.1:0-1300 GCF_982860115.1 Moorena sp. | reverse complement strand
GAGCCTATATGCAATTTGATCGTAAACTCTACGAGCAACAAGGCTCTGGATTAGGGTTGATTATTGCCAAACTGTTGACTGAATTACATGGTGGAGAATTAAACATAACCAGTTCCCCAGGACAACAAACAATTGTCCATGTTATACTTCCAGGGAAATTATCAATTTAAGGATTAATTGTTGATTGTTGATTACTAAAGTTTAATAATTAAACTTTAATTTTTCAGGGTTCATCTATAATATCAACTATGCTGTAAGCCTATGGGCTACATATGGTGCTACTTGAGGTGCAGTTAGCGATCAGCAATAGCAAAGGGAACAGGGAATAGGGAGTAGGGAATAGGGAGTAGGGAGTAGGGCATCAAAAATTATCACAATTGATTGAGGTACTCTATAGTAACTGCTTGTGCAGCATGAAGCTATGGCGTTAGCTAACTGCTGATAGCTGATAGCTAACTGCTGATAGCTGATAGCTAACTGCTGTTCGCTTAGCGTGCGCGTAGCGCATATACTTACGTGTTAGTTTTTTGGTCAAAAGTCCGTTGTCATTTGTTATTGGTATTGAGAGTCCATAGCCTCAACACCTGCAGAAGACTCTTGTGTTATACAATACCAATGTTAGGGGACTTGATATCATGCAAAACTTTCTTGTCGCCATTGATTTTTCCGAGATCACGCCAGTAGTGATTGCCCAAGCAGAGTCTTTAGCAGCGGCAACCAAGAGCAAATTATGGCTAATCCACATTGCTGAACCTGAGCCTGATTTTGTTGGCTATCAAACTGGACCTCAGACCGAGCGAGATTATATAGCTCACAAGTTTCGCAAGGAGCATCGCCAGCTACAAACGTGGGCAGAAAATTTACGCCAAAAAGGTATTGATGCCACAGCCTTGCTGATCCAAGGACCAATAGTTGAGACAATTTTGGCAGAAGCACAGAAATTAGCAGTCGATTTAATTGTGGTCGGTTCTCATGGACACAGCGGTCTCTACAAAGCTTTAGTGGGGAGCATCAGCGAGGGAATTTTACAGAAAGCGGATTGTCCAGTGATGGTGATTCCTGGACGCCCAAAAACGGTCTAGTAGCGATTAGCAAGAGACCAGAGGGTTTCCCCCATGAGCTTGTAGGGTGGGCAAAAACAGTTTGTTTTTTTTGAGTATTCTAGATTATATTACTTTGCCCACCCTACTTTAATTGCTATTTTTTTTTATCTTATTCTTGAGTCCTCATCCTTAATCCTTAATAATAAAATTCATGCATCCAGTTGATTACATCATTGTTACTATTTACCTGATTTGCA
>NZ_CEYLVT010000469.1:0-1302 GCF_982860115.1 Moorena sp. | reverse complement strand
TTCGCCTTTGGCGTTCGGTGTAGGGTAGGTTGTGGGAGGAAACGGGCAAGATGCCCGTTCCACACCTGATTCCTGTTCCACACCTGATGCCCGTTCCACCACTGATGCCCGTTCCACCCCTGATGACCATTCCACAAGACTCTTAAAATTATTAGATTCTTAAACAACCGCCCCAGTTTCTTGACAAGATATTTTTACTCTGGTATTACTTAAAGGGGAGCAAAACAAGAAAAGTAGTCTTCCAAATCAGTAAGGCTATCCTGAGTTACTGAACTCAATAGATATTCAGGTTCAATGCATCTTATTCTGTAATTCCTGCTTTATATGAAACTCATCCTATGAGTAATTTTGCGGGATTACTTTGTCATATTGTCTGAGTAATGTTTCTACTATTCAGATTAGTTTCCCCTGCCTGAGTTTCTATAATTTTTACCTTTCAAGTCCGACTAAACAATTTTTGAAGGAGCAACCTATGTTGAAAGTTATTGTTCGACTTCTCAAATCAACCTTTTGCTTGTTGTTTGTCCTGGGTATGATGGCTATGTTTGCTGCATCCCCCAGCTATGCCGACAAATGTAGTTCTAAGGATCGCGAACCCCTTCCAAGCTGTGTATCTTATCAGATCAACAAAGCAGAAGCATGGTATAATTCCAAGTCAGAGAACGCATCGGTTAGGAATAATTGCACTCACCCGGTGACTATCAAGTTTGTGAAGGAAGGGGAAGGCGATAGCCGAAAAACAGTACAGCCAAATGTTTCCATGGGTGAGGGATCCAAAAAAGGCATAGAACTATACTGCTGCCCCAGATATAACAGCTGTGCAAACAATTAGTATATCTTGCACATTGGCTACCAACCACAGGGATAGATAACGCCGTAGCTGGCGTTGCTTAATAATCGAATGAATTGAAAAGCTTTGTGGAATAGGCATCTTGCCTGTTCCTATTTTAGTGTTGCTTAATAATCGAATGAATTGAAAAGCTTTGTAGAATAGGCATCTTGTCTGTTCCTATTTTGGCGAATAGGCATCTTGCCTGTTCCTATTTTGGTGTTGGTTAATATTCAAAAATTCAGCAACCCCAAACATTTGTTACAAAAGTTTTTGAAATATGCTATAATATAATGTTTTTTATGCTATAATAAAACCATACCATGAACGCTAAAACGTTTCATGGTAAGAGCCAGCCGACAGATTATCCACGGTCCAGAGGCTGGCTCTAGATTCCCCATGAAAGGAGACAAGATTTATTATGACTTATTACCACCGCCTACACCCGTGGGCTGTTGTTCGGCTATTGCCGC
>NZ_CEYLVT010000468.1:0-1401 GCF_982860115.1 Moorena sp. | reverse complement strand
CCACCCCTAACCCCTCCCAGGAGGGGAACGGGAATCGGGAATCGGGAACAGGGAATAGGGAATAGGGAACAGGGAATAGGGAATAGGGTCGAAGAATTAACGGAAATAGGAACAGAAAACCATTTAACCTTATCTTCTGATGGGGTTAGCGGTGATAATATCACCGCTGATAATATCACCGCTGATAATATCACTGCTAATACTACAGCAGCGAATAATATTGTGCCCAGTGCTGGCTCAAACCTGGTCTATGTGATGGGAACGGTGGGGTATGATTTCGGCACAGAAGCAAGGCGGGATTCCTTTAAGCAGTTAATGCCACCGGTTGAAGTTAACGGGGTAATGGTTCCCTCCAACCCCTACGATGCCAGGCAAATGGGAGATTATCTGGGTCAGAATCTATATGAAGCCAAGTCTTTAATTTGGACCTTGAACCTAGAACTCACCCCCATTTATGCCCTGGAACCGGTGGGGGCATTTGCCGATGATACATACGCCACCTTGCAGGATATGCTGGCTAGTGAGGCATTGCCAGAAAACGATGATGAGTATATAGAACGGGTGAGTATGGCGGGACGGTTGAGCCAGAAAACTGTCAAACTCTTCTCTGGACAAGAGCTGCCGGTGTTGAAGCTTTATAGTCCCCGGGGCATGTACGGCTGGACAATCAACACCTTAGTGGATAATGCCATCGAGGCCGTTCGTCAGGAACAGGATAATGCCGATGAAGCGGCAATCCGGAAGTCTTTGACCGCATTTTTACATCGGGTCTATTATGATCTACGGAACTTAGGACAAGCTGACCGCGATCGCGCTATCAACTATGCCGCTATTAACGCCTTTCAAGCCGCCGAAAGTATTTCGGAAGCGGTAGCTATAGGCATGGAACTCCATAGTATTGAAGTAGAAAAGAGTCCCTTCTGTCGTTATGATAGCAACTGTTGGGATGTTAAACTGAAGTTCTTTGACCCAGACAATGGTCGCAGAGCCAAGAAAATCTATCGCTTCACCATTGATGTGATTGATTTGGTGCCAGTTACCTTAGGTCACGTGCGTTCTTGGTCGGTACCGAAGTAGGGAGTCGGGAGTCGGGAGTCGGGAGTCGGGAGTCGGGAATCGGGGAAAGAAAATTGGCGTTGCGTCAGTCTTTGAATGAATATTCGTAGAGTGGGCATCCTGCCCGCGCGAAGATAAGCATGAAACTGGCAAGATGCCAGTTCTACACAAGATGCCAGTTCCACGCAAGATGCCTATTCCACCTGAGTCTTAAAATCATTCCATTATTAAGCAATGCCAGAAAATTGAATGTATAGCGGTTTCTAGTCTAATGAGGTACACAAGATTTTTTCCCTGTTCCCGATTCCCGATTCCCGTTCCCCTCCTGGGAGGGGTTAGGGGTGG
>NZ_CEYLVT010000467.1:0-1423 GCF_982860115.1 Moorena sp. | reverse complement strand
ATCGCTTGTCTGTACCCCCACACCCCACACCCCACACCCCACACCCCACACCTGAGGAAGTTGTGTGGTTTCCAGCACTCGTGCTTTGAATCAAGAAAAGGTTTTAAATTTGCTCTAAGACTTTGGTATAAGAGGTAGGGCTAATTTGGCTGTGGAAGCTAAAAGCCAGTGAGTCTCCCTGACTGACCCTTGATTTTTATAACACTGAACTGATACTTTTTCATAAGTTAATTGGGATAAATTAAGTATCTAAATATACTTTTGGTGTTTTTTTTTGCTTGATCCCTATGGGGTTTTGGTATAAAACAAGCCAATTCTTTCAGAATCCACCTTTTTTTGTGACTTTTTGTAAAAGAAATTGTATCTATTTGTAACAAAAGTATTAAAAAAATATTAAAGCTTTAGGGGCTAACGATATGGCTATAACCTAGGCTGGTCAACAACTTGCTATCTATAACAAGCTGAGGTAGGAGGTAGCAGAATTAAATGTGAAGAGGATATAAATTTTTCCTGAACAAAGAGTTATCATGAAAACATTGAATTTACCTATATCTAGTTGTCGTTTTTGTCGGTATTATCAGTCAGAAGGACGACGAGGGGGTATGTGTCAACAACTTGGGGTGCCTGTCAGAGCTACCTGGAAAGCTTGTGCTTTTGCTCTGCCTACCTTTTCTTCTTCTTCTTCTTCGTCTTGGGAGAAACTAGAAGAGATTTGGCAAGATGAACAACTGATGCTCACAGAGGAACTATCGGTAAAGTGTTCTGAAAACTCCTCTGGGTCAGACATGACCGTTGAACGTGAAACCATCACCTCTAAAAATTCTTCAACAGACATCATGCTGGTGTAAATTTTTGATGTAAATTGTTCGTCTGATCAGCAAGATCAGCTTATCAGCAAGATCAGCAGTACCTTACTAGTAACTCCCGCCTTAATACAATCAATAATTAAAACAAAAAAAATTTCACAACAACCAGTTTAAACCAAATCTTCTAGTTCTAGTAGCTACTTGCTAACAACTGTAAGCTGTAAAAGCCAAATAATTTGATAAAACTTGGCAGCTGATATCTACTATTAAAATAGCTTTATTCGCACTTTGATTCAAAATAAGGTGCGTTTTTTATTGATACCAGATCTTCCACCAACTTTAAAATTAACCTGTAAAGGTAGGTAATAGGAATCCCCCCTACTGCCTTAGTAAGGGGGGAAGGGAACTTCGGATCAGTGATAAAATTTGAATCTGTCTTGATGCAGCCCCTCCACACCTGACGGGGTGACAAACAGCCTTAAAAGCTTTACGGGGTGTGGGGTGTGGGGTGATGGGTGTAGGGAACCCACCCCTAACCCCTCCCAGGAGGGGAAAAATCAGGAGCTGGCGGAGTGGCGACGGGACGGTTAAATCAGGTTTCGGAGCGATTGTTATCC
>NZ_CEYLVT010000466.1:0-1426 GCF_982860115.1 Moorena sp. | reverse complement strand
TTGATGCAGTCGCTCATGGGGGAAACCCCCAAGACCGCGCTGCATCGCTTTCCGCCTCGTAGCCAGGGTTTAGACAGCCCGCCCCGTAACGCACCACCTTGTCAAACAACTTTTAGGAGATGCACCCATGGCCAATGGGCAAACGTAAGAATTTGATTATCATTTAATAGTTCCAGATTTTAAAGAATTGAAAGTCTGGGGAAAAGCCCTTGGCCTTTGACCTTCGCCTTGGCTGATAGCTGAATGCTTAGATTAACCTTGCCCTAACCCTCAAAACTAAATTGACAGAGTACACAGAGTACTACTTATCCTGTTTGCAAGTTGCCACTTTTTGCAAGTTGCCAGTTGCGCATCATTTAAGTTAGATATTATACCACATTTAAGACCCTATAGCAATTTTTAACTATCTTGGCTTTGCAATCTGCGTGATTGTACAGAGAAAACAAAAATGGCAATTTGTTTTTTCAGTGAAAGGACGATGGTTCTAAAGGGGAATCTCTAATGACAATGAGTTGAAGATTAATTGCTTAGGCTAAGCCTCGTGTCGTAAATAGGTTTCCACTTCTGGGATATTTTGAGAATGGCTATTGGGTCTGTTGGTTTTCAAGGAATGGAACTTCTGATTGCGTATTACCGAAATCCATCAATTCAACTTCGCAATCAGATAGTAAGATTAAATGCTGGATTAGTGAGGAAGATTGCTCATATAGTCAGCCAGAAGTGTGCTGAACCTTATGAAGACCTCGAGCAAATGGGTTACATCGGCTTGATTCGTGCTATTGAGCGGTTCGACCCCCATCAAGGTTGTGCATTCAGTTCCTTAGCAGTGCCTTACATTCGTGGTGAGATGCTACATTTCTTGCGCGACAGGGGTTCTCTGGTCAAGATTCCTCGCCGATGGCAGGAACTGCAGCAGGCAGGGAAAAGAGTCAGCAAAAAGTTAGCAACTAACTTGGGACGCTTCCCAAGAGATGAAGAAATTGCTAAGGCTTTGGATGTATCCCTGCAAGAGTGGCAGGAAAGTAAGTTGGCAGTTCAAAATCGTTTGCCTTTAAGTTTGGATGCCACGGTTTCTCAGAAAGTCGATCAACCCATGACTTTAGGAGAGACTCTACCAGATTACTATGAAGAGAATTTACACTATTGGGAAGAAGACCGACAACAGCTCCACGGTGCCTTGAGTCAGCTAGAATATAAAACTCAGGCAGCTATAGAATTTGTTTTCTTACGAGAACTCCCCCGCAAGGAGGCAGCCAAACGAATTGGAGTGAGTCCGATGACAGTGACGCGACATGTCAAAAGAGGACTTCAAGAGTTGGTTACCCTAATGAAATCTCAAGCATCGGAGCGTCTGGCAAGTTAGGAAGAATGAAGAATGAAGAATTAAGAATGAAGAATTAAGAATGAAGAATTAAGAATGAAGAAT
>NZ_CEYLVT010000465.1:0-1431 GCF_982860115.1 Moorena sp. | reverse complement strand
CAAGCCGCTGAAAAACTGACCCGAGGCATTAGTACCAATCAGTTGAACAGTAGAGGAGGCATCCACAGTCAAATTTCCCCCGTCCCCTTCACCCAAAGTGCCAGCACTAACTTGTGCTCCATCAGAGACCATTAACTCCCCAGTGGTAATACTCACATCTCCCCCCTGTCCTGAGCCAAATACATCCGCCAATATCCTAGAATCACCCTCAAGACTCAACTGTGAAGCCTTAACAACTATGCCACTGCCGTTCTGACTTCCCTCAGTATCCGCAAGCACAAAAGAGCGATCGCGTAAACTGACATTAGCCCCCTGCACCTGGATACTGCCACCACCTTCCCCACTGGTAATGACTCTAGCACCCTCGGACAAACTAATATCCTGAAACTGTTGAACTGGTGAATAATCCAACACAAAACTAGTATCCGTTGGTGTCAATTTCACCACATTATTAGAACCAACACTCCCCAGCTCAATGCGTCCATCGGTTGCTGTTAAATTACCACCAGGAATAGTAACCTCACCACCAATTAGCCCTAAGGTTTGACCATTTGGTACCCGAAACAGACGAGACTGATTAGTAATACTCCCTGGATTTGAACCATATTGCAACCCAGAGGGGATATTAATAGTTAATAACGGTTGTCCATTGGGATTTTTAGCACTGAATACTGTGCCATCTTCAAACAAGACACTATCAGCAGTACTCCCAAAAAATGACCCTCCTAGATCCAGTCGGCTATTGGGACCGAAGACAATACCGTTAGGATTAATCACAAATAAGTTAGCATTACCCAATACTCCTAGAGTCCCTAAAATATTGGAAACATTAGCTCCTGTTACCCGACTCAGGATGTTGGCAACTCCAGCAGGATTCTCAAAATAAACTCGCCCAAACTCGCCCACATTAAAATCCGAAAAGCTGTGGAAAAGATTGCTTTCTCTAATCGCCCCACCTTCTATCAAATCTGCCAGGGCACCGTTAACAGTCACATTGGGCGTTACCACAGAGCTGACCTTCCCCAGGGTATTATCTGGGGTAATTTGCCCTAATGCCGTAGTTGCACCCAGTAGACAACAAAGAACAACGCTACTTGTTTGCACAAGTCCGTCAACCCAAGGTTTCATGTTAATTAATGAGCTACCGATTTATAATAAGCAGGTGCACAAAATTAATTACACATTTTGCAAAACTCAAAGCATTACGATGTAAGGGTTACAGAGATTCGTAGTAGGAAATTAATTTTGTTTAGGTGCTTATAATTATTTCATAAAATAGCGAGGTATTTTATGAAGTTTTATTACGTGATTTTGTAGTTAAAAAAAACTAACTAAAAACTGTAGCTGTTGCCACAACAGCTACAGTTTTTAGTTAGTTTAAATAAACGCTGTATCATGTTATGATAATTACCCTGAATAAAACTATCCCCA
>NZ_CEYLVT010000464.1:0-1458 GCF_982860115.1 Moorena sp. | reverse complement strand
GTGCGACCTGAAAGGCGCACGGTAGAGTGGGAGACTCTTAAAACCTCCCCAGGCAAGTGTCCGTCAGCCTGTGTCCAACCACTCACGGCGTTCGGAGTAATCGGAATGTCGCACAGCGAGAGGAAAAGCCGAAACTGAGTAGGTAGTCACAAACCAAAAAGTAGGCAAGGGCAAGATTAATAGGGACAACGAACAGTGAATTTATCTCATGCTTCGTGACATCGTAACCCCGAAAAGTGACTGAGACGGGAGATAGGCAACAGGAATAAGGTCATTATGAGCCTTATTCGAGGACACCTAGCCTCGGAGTAAAGATAAAGTCCTAAGTTAATCGCATCTCCATACCGTGTGAAACAGGATAACCCCGATAGGGTCTTTGGACTACTTTCCACGTCCAAAGTAGGGAAATCGTAAGATAACTATCAATTCCTTAGCGGGTGTAGGAAGTCTTCAGAAGCGAATGCCGTCAGAGGGAAACCTTAGAGGAAAGCCAAAAAGAATGGGTATAACTTGACGGATAGGTCAGAAACTAACCTGGAATAACCAACTTGAAAGAGTGCTAACGGAAGACTGGTAAATCTCTTGAAACTCAAAGTAAGAATTCTGAACTCTTAAGAAAAGTTAGATATGGCAACCGTCGTAAACGTAATTAAGCAGAACAAAACGGAATGGCATTCTGTCGATTGGCAGAAAACCAATCGTATTGTTAAGAATTTGAGACAGCGAATTTTCAAGGCAACCAAAAATGAAGATTGGAAAACAGTCCGAAATCTGCAACGACTTCTGATGAAGTCAATTAGCAATATACTCCTGGCAGTTAGGAGGTGTACACAACTGAACCAGGGTAAGAAAACTTCAGGGATTGATGGGTTGGTAGTACTCAAC
Organism: Moorena sp.; assembly: GCF_982860115.1. NCBI lineage: Bacteria > Bacillati > Cyanobacteriota > Cyanophyceae > Coleofasciculales > Coleofasciculaceae > Moorena > Moorena sp. The sequence goes on along the minus strand of NZ_CEYLVT010000464.1, from coordinate 573 downwards.
CCCAAAGGAAGAGGACAACTGGTGGATACACTTAGTCAATTCATCCCTTGGAAACCACTACCAGCCAAAAGGGTATATATCCCGAAATCCAACGGCAAAAAACGTCCTCTAGGCATTCCATCACTAATTGACCGTTGCTTACAAGCAATCGTCAAAAACTCATTAGAACCATGTTGGGAAGCCCAGTTTGAAAGAAGCAGTTACGGTTTCCGTCCTGGCAGAAGCACCCATGATGCCATAGAAAAGATATTCTGTGGTATCCGCCCAAACGGGAAGAAAAAATGGGTAGTAGATGCTGACATCAAAGGTTGTTTTGACAATATTGACCACGAATTCCTGATGAATATGTTAGGAAACTTCCCTGCTCGAAAGCTGATTTATCAATGGCTGAAATCGGGATACATTGATAAAAACACCTTCAACCCAACGGAATCTGGTACGCCACAAGGCGCACTAATCTCACCGCTTCTTGCTAATATTGCCCTACATGGGATGGAACAGTCTCTAGGTATTAAATACGATAAACGGGGACAAATTATTGGCAACCGCATTGTAATCAGGTACGCAGATGAC
>NZ_CEYLVT010000463.1:0-1501 GCF_982860115.1 Moorena sp. | reverse complement strand
AGGGAACAGGGAACAGGGAACAGGGAACAGGGAACAGGGAACAGGGAACAGGGAGCAGGGAGTAGGGAGTAGGGAGGGATCCCCCCTAGCCCCCCTTAATAAGGGGGGAACAGGGATTAATAAGGGGGGAACAGGAAGTAGGAACCTTAATAAGGGGGGAATTGTTATTAAAGGGAGATGCGATCGCGCTCTTGAGATGGCCCAAGGGGAATTTGTCACCTTTGTCGATAGTGACAGTGTTTTACTACCAGATGCCCTAGAGAAACTTGTAGCAGCATTTGACCGGGAATCCTCTACCTTGGATTTACTATTGAGTGGGTGGCAACTGGTTGAGGGAGACAAGATCACCCAGGTGACGCCATGGCAAGACTTACCAGATTTAGAAGACTTACACATCTGGAAGTTAGGGAAACTGTGGCAACCGTTGCGTCAAAGTAATAGTATGTTTCGTCGCAGTCGTTTAGACCTAGTAGGGGGCTTCAATAGGGAATTAAATCAAGAGGCTGCGATGGTAGAAGTAATAATAAATCTAGTATTTTTGAGAGGAAGCCGAGCCCTGTGGTTGCCAGAAGCAACCTGTAGCTATTTTGGGCAAAGTAATACTATTCCGGAAGAGTCTAGTTCAGTTGCTGAGGATATGAAAGAGGTGATTGATAGTATCTTTAAGCAACCAACAGTGAAGGGATGGATGCTTAAATTAAAAGCTAGAGCTTATCCTAAGGGAGTAGGGAGTAGGGAATCGGGAATCGGGAATCGGGAATCGGGAGTAGGGAGTAGGGAATCGGGATAAGAATGTGGGAAGTGTGGGGAGTTTCTTATAATTTTTGCCTAATTGAAAAAGCAATGCAGCGCGCATTGCATCGCTTTTTCAATTGCTTCGTTGGGGATAATTCCAGAGCGAAACCTAGCTTACTTCACTGCTGAGAATTTTATCCAGACTCAACAACTTATGATTACCAAAAAGAATACCCAAAAGTGTAATGGTCCCGATCCTCACAAGTAGATAAGCCGTCGGTGCCAGTGAACCATATTTCCAACCCATAGTCGAACTCAGGAGCATCAAAATCTCCAACCTTTACGTAATCCACTACTCCAGTGCAATCGGGGTCTTCAAGGCAGTCAAGCTCTGTAAGCTCGAATTCGTTACCATCAGTCATCACGTGGCCTGTTACCTTTAAAGTCTCAATAGGATAACAACCTCGCTCAAGTAACCTTTGGGAGTCATAAAAAACATGAACTTCGTGGCCCGGCTCTATGTCACCGCTTTGGAATTGGACAAAGTCCCCTGTGTAGGGATCGAGTGCAAACTGGACTCCAGGATGAAGTTCAGTAGCCTGTGCAGAAGCTACCGTAAAGGAAGGCATCCAAGTCAGAGCTATGGCAATAACTAATGCCAATAGCGCATTGCGTAGTTTTTGCATAATTAATTTCCTGTGCTTATCGTAAGGGAGCATGTCACTTATGCAGAACATTTGTACATTAGCTATAGCCCCCTCATGGG
>NZ_CEYLVT010000462.1:0-1512 GCF_982860115.1 Moorena sp. | reverse complement strand
TTAGCTGTCCGGTAAAAGAAGCCCCACGTCCGAACTGAAAGTCGGCGTGGGATGAATTTTACACAGAGTCTTTCGGTATAGGGAAGCGAGCTATTAAGCTTCTAAGCAATTCGGAACAAGTCATTCCTCTCCGGTCAGCTTCTTGCTTGAGTTGTTTTTTCTCAAAACTAGTCAATCTAATCATTAAGTTTTTATCTTTAATTTTGCTTTGACACTTGTAAATACAGTTACTATACTAATAATAGGTCGAAAAATAAGGGATAGCAACAATGATATCAGCGTATCAGTATCGGTTAAGACTAACCAAGTCACAGGAAGCTGAAATAGAAAGATGGCTTGATATGCTGCGGCACCAATACAACTATCTATTGGCTGATAGATTCAACTGGTACGAACAAAATCGCTGTTCTATTAACTCTTGTCCTCTTGTTTGCCATCTACCAGATTTAAGGAATAATCCAGACTATTTCTCTCAAAAAAAGACTCTCCCCCAGCTAAAGAAGGACAGACCTTGGTACAGTGTAGTTCAATCCCAAGTCCTCCAAGACTGTGTCAAAAGAGTCGATCTAGCTTTTAAACGGTTTCTCAAAGGGGATAGCAATGGGAAAAAGAGCGGGAGACCTCGCTTTAAAGGGAAAAATAGATATAAGTCATTTACTTTTCCCTCTCTATCAAAAAACCCAATAAATGGCAACATTCTAACTCTCCCAAAATTTGGAAAAGTTAAAATGATTTACCATAGACCTATCCCAGAAGGTTTTAAGATTAAGACGGCCACTATAACTCGAAAGGCTGATGGCTATTATGTTACGCTGTCAATCCAAGATGATACTGTGCCGGATGTTATCCCAGTAGATAGCGTTAAAAATCCTATTGGGATAGACATGGGTCTCAAGTCTTTTCTGATTAAGTCTGATGGTTCAGAGGTACCAATTCCTCAGTATTATCGAAAGGCTCAGAAACGACTAAATAAAATCCAGAAAGCTGTCAGCAGATCCAAGAAGGGGAGTAACAATAGAAGGAAAGCTGTCACTAAATTAGGGAAGGCTCACAAAAAGGTTGCTGACACTCGAAAAGACTTTCACTTTAAAACCGCAAAGGGATTGCTAGATAGTTACGATCTAGTTGCCCACGAGAAATTAAACATTAAAGGTTTAGCTAAGACTAGACTGGCTAAATCTATATTAGATGCTGGATGGGGTCAATTTCTGTCTATTTTGTCAAACAAAGCCGAAAATGCTGGTTTGATTACGGTAGCAGTGAATCCCCGAAATACTAGCCAAAACTGTTCTAATTGCGGGACAAAGGTTCCAAAAAAGTTAAAAGACCGCATTCATTCTTGTCCTTCCTGTGGTTATAGAGAGGATCGTGATGTAAATGCGGCAAAAAATATATTGAAGTTGGCGGTGGGGCATCCCGTCGGAAATAAAGCTTACCGAGTATCCGAACCAATAGGTGGAGTTGGTAAGAAGCCCACACTGTAATCTACGATTCAGTGTGGGAGTATGTCAC
>NZ_CEYLVT010000461.1:0-1561 GCF_982860115.1 Moorena sp. | reverse complement strand
CTTATTTTCGGGAGGATATGATGCAAGAGTCAGTAGTTTATCAACGAATTATTCGCCAAGGATTAGAACAAGGATTAGAACAGGGATTAGAACAGGGATTAGAACAAGGAAAGCGCAATGAGCTTAATTTAATTAAGCGTCTACTTAACCGTCGCTTAGGTGAAATCAATCCCCAATTACAAAATCAAATTGAGGAATTATCCTTTGACCAGTTGGAGGATTTAGGAGAAGCGTTGTTAGATTTTGAAACTGAAGTGGATTTGACCAATTGGTTGAACCAGTTAACGGATAAGTAACATCCGGTTAGGTGTGGCATTCAGCTATCAGCTATCAGCTATCAGTTATCAGCTATCAGCTATCAGCATTAAGCTTATGCCCTAGGCGCACGCTGCATTAGATTGAAGGCTGACGGCTGACGGCTGACAGCTGTTGGCGTAGCCTGCGCGTAGCGCATATGCTTACGGTTAACCACTCAAATAGAAATGTTCCCTATTTTCTAAAAACTTCACCCAATTGAAAAATGCTATAATTTATCAGGTTCTGCCTCTTGACTTTCCCTAAGGGATAGCAGCAGACAGTGTTGGCAATGGCGGAAGATTGGTGCATCCAGGGTGCTTTAAATAAGTCTATTTTTTGAATAACTATTGTAGACCAGTGGATGGCAATGGCTGACAACACATCTGATGCCCAACTTGACTTTCTCTTAGAGGTGCTACAAGCAACTGCAGACAGTAATGGTGACGCGCAGGTAGTTTACCCATTACTGGCAGCAAATACAGACAAACTTAATCAGAAGTTAGCAGAAAAATTGCGGAATTGGGCAACAACTAAGCTGGCGAAAGCGAAACCAGATGAAGCAAAGTCTCTAGCAGCAGTTATTGGCAATTTCAGCAATCGAATTTTGGAATTCCCCTTCGATGACAAAGCCAGCACTATCGAAATTGCCATCACTGGCTATGAAGTCGCACTAACTGTTTTCACCCGTGAAGCATTTCCCGAAAATTGGGGAACGGTACAAACTAATCTCGGTGCTGCTTACAATAACCGCATCAAAGGGGAGAAAGCACAGAATATTGAACATGCCATCGCTTGTTTACAACAGGCTATTATAGTTTTTACCTTTGAGGCATTTCCTATTGATTGGGCAATGACAAAAACTAATCTCGGTATTGCTTACAGTGACCGCATCAAAGGGGAAAAAGCACAGAATAGTGAAGAAGCGATCGCTTGTTACGAAGAATCTCTTAGAGTATATACTTTTGAGGCATTTCCTATTGAGTGGGCAAGGACAAAAACTAATCTCGGGAATGCTTACAATAACCGAATAAAAGGGGATAAATCACAGAATACTGAACAAGCGATCGGTTGTCACCAAGAAGCTCTTAGAGTTTTTACATTTGAGGCATTTCCGATTGAGTGGGCATCGACACAAACTAATCTCGGTATTGCTTACCGTAACCGAATAAAAGGGGATAAAGCACAAAATATAGAAGAAGCCATCGCTTGTTACCAACAGGCTCTTAGAGTTACAACCTTTGAGGCTTTTCCTTTTGATTGGGCA
>NZ_CEYLVT010000460.1:0-1566 GCF_982860115.1 Moorena sp. | reverse complement strand
TTCTGGAAGCTTTTCCCTTAACACCTAGCGGCAAAGTCGATCGCAGGGCTTTACCCATTCCCGATGCTTCAAGTTTGATTCGTGAAACCAGTTTTGTTGCTCCCCGGGATTCGGTAGAACTGCAACTAGCTCAAATTTGGTCAGAGATTCTGGGTGTTTCTCCTATCGGAGTTCACGACAACTTTATTGAATTAGGCGGACATTCCTTGTTGGCCACTAAAATTATCGGGCTAGTGCGCGATCGCTTCCAGGTAGAATTACCCCTGAATTGCTTATTTGAGTGTCCCACAGTTGCTGAGTTAGCCAAGGAGGTTCTTCAGGAAGAGGGATTAACTATTGGAGCACCCCTACAACCGATTTCACGAGAGCAAACCATTCCTTTATCTTTTGCGCAAGAACAACTGTGGTTTCTGAACCAGTTAACCCCAGAAGAACCAGTCTACAATGAAACCTTGAGCATTCATCTAGGTGGAGATATCAATATTCCTGCCTTGGAAGAAAGTCTGACGGAACTCATCCGCCGCCACGAAATTCTGCGGACGACCTATTCAGTTGTTAACGGTCAACCTTGTCAGGAAATTCAGCCACCATCTGCATTTACTTTACCGATTGTCGATTTGCGAGAATGGTCAGAAACAAAACGAGAAACAGAAGCGGTGCGTATTGCCACCGAACAGCTTCGCCAACGATTTGACCTCACCCGAGGCCCCTTGCTGCGAGCTACTCTGATTCAGCTTGCTTCAGACAACTATCGGCTCTACTTCGCTATTCATCACAGTGTTATAGATGCCGAATCATTTGTGCATATTATCCAGGAATTAGAAATTATTTATACGGCATTTTGTCAAGGTTTACCGTCACCTCTGCCAGAATTACCCATACAATATGCCGATTTTGCGGTTTGGCAACGCCAGCGGTTACTCGGAGTTGTTCTCTCCCATCAGCTTGCCTACTGGCAGAAACAACTAGAAAATTTACCCCAGTTAAAACTTCCCACTGACCGTCCTCGCACTCCCCAAACGACTTTTACCGGTTCATTTGTTCGTCACCAACTGCCCTTTGAGTTAATCGAAAATCTCAAAACTCTTAGCCGTCAAGAAAGTGTTACCTTATTTGTGACCTTTGCGACAGCAATCAAAGTTTTGCTTTATCGCTATTCGACCCAGGAAGATATTGTTCTGGGTACTGTCATTTCCCAACGGGATCGACCGGAGTTAGAAGGAATCATTGGAAACTTTCTCAATGCTTTAGTCTTGCGTAGTGACCTCAGCGGCAACCCTAGTTTCTGCGAACTGTTAAAGCGAGTCCGGAATGTCTGTTTATCAGCTTACTCCCATCAAGATGTGCCGTTCCAGAAGGTGGTAGAAGCCCTTCATCCCGATTACCAATTCACCCAAAATCCCCTGTTTCAGGTGGCTTTCACCATCGATCCAGCTCTAGTAACGGAAGACAAGTTAGGATGGAAAGCGTTTTACTTTGAGGTAGATCCTCAGATTTCTAAGTTTGACATAACTTTCTATCTCTTAGAGGAAGAATCGGAGGGAATGGTTCTTCTGACTGAATACA
>NZ_CEYLVT010000459.1:0-1566 GCF_982860115.1 Moorena sp. | reverse complement strand
TATCGCTATTTTCTAGGGCAATTAGGTTAATAGTTTCAAGGGTGATATTACCACCAGTAGCTGTGCCACTCGCGTCAGTAGTAATCTGGCTGTTGTTGCGCAACAGTAGTAAATTAGACTTGAGCTGAATGTTACCTCCATTTCCGGCGGGCACTTCTGCTTTTAAACTACCTTGATGGTCAAGATTAATCGAATTAGCAGTAATATTGAGATTACCAGAATTTTTGGTAACACCACTGACAGAAATTTCCGCACTATTCCCCACAGTTAAATTAGTACTATTAATGTCGATGGAACCAGCAGGAGCATCAGTGGTTGAGAAAGCCGATATGCTACTGAAGAACTGACCATCTTCTGAGATACCCCTGACTTCAATTTCCCTGGCTTCAATCTCAATCTCTCCCGCTTGTCCCCCACCGGATGTTGAAGCAATTATCTGTCCTCCATCCAAGACACGTAAACCTTCGGTTGTAATCTTGATATTGCCACCATCCCCTTGGCCATCTCTTAGTACAGAAGCAATTATTCCACCTGATGCTCCACTAAAATCCACAACGGCATCCCTGACCTCCACTTCAGTAGCTCGGATCGTTATATTGCCAGAATTGCCCGCTCCCAATGTTGCAGCTCCAATGACTCCTCCCTGAGCGATTGTCAAGTGCTCTGTGTCAATGGTTATATTTCCCCCGTTACCAGTTGTGCTCGGAAACTGAGGAGCAACAAATAAACCACTGCTAACAAGACCCGAAGTGCCTTCCCTAAAACCGATTATTTCGATAGACTGCGCCCTGACCGTAATATTGGCACCATCACCAGAGCGAACAGCTGCAGAACCAATCTGTGCTCCGTCTAATACCTGTAAGCGTTCCACATCTAAAACCACATCTCCTGCATTTCCTGCACCAATCGAGCTAGCTGAGATAAAAGCAAATCCAGCGACTTTGAGCTCCTTAGTCTCGATAATTAAATCATTACCATCGGCTGTACCAAAGACCCTTGTCGCTAAGTTACTTCTAGTTGAGCGAACTCTAAACCCAGGTAAGTCAAGTACTTCCTCTGCAGTTGCACTTATCTCTATTGATTCTGTCGCTCGGATGTGCAGAATTCCCCCTTCGGTTGCTCCCAAGGTATTAGCGTTAATAGCAGAACCGCTTTTGACATTAAGGTTTCTCCCTTGAATTTCAATATTGCCGCCACTGTCGCCATTGGTAATCACAAACGCCTGTTGAGTCAGGTTAATATCCCCAAACTCGGCTATTCCTTCATAACCCATTGTCCATCCTTGTGCCAGGGGTGTCACAGACACTACACTGTTGGGTCCAACACTACCCAGTTCAATCCGTCCTGCGGATGCGGTCAATCCACCACCAGGAAAGTCTAAATTTCCTCCTAGCAAGGCAATGGTTTGCCCTGGCTCTACCTCAATCCCCACCGTGGCATCGGAATCTGGATTAACCGCTTGGGATTGGACCACTATCGACTCAGCTGTTGAACCAAATTGCACACCCATGGGTATATTAATTGTCAACAATGGCGCTTCATCCTCTGCTTGACTAGCGTTAAATT
>NZ_CEYLVT010000458.1:0-1637 GCF_982860115.1 Moorena sp. | reverse complement strand
TTAATCGACATACTCTTCGATAAACTTCCTAAGTTCCTTCACCTTAAACTCCTTAGCAAATTTATAAATTATCTTAGCAAATGGTACAAATTTAGCATCTAATTGTTCTAGCTTTTCAGCTTCTTGTCTGATGTCAAACACACTACCTCTCTTAGCAAAGTCATAAAGTAGGAGCAGAATATCAGATGGGGGAGGCACAATCGCATCTAGCTGGATTTCTTTAGCTCCAGCATCTGTTTTAATTTCTGGTTTTGGGATGAAGTCTTCATACACCCATTCTAGTTGCAAATGCTGTTTTAATTTTTCCAGTAATTCGGCTACGTCCACTGGTTTGGGAATAAAATCATCGCAGCCTGCCTTCCAACTCTGTTGCTTGTCTAACTCATAAACACTGGCAGATGAAGCAATAATCAACAGATCTTTCAATTGATATGATGAGCGCAGACGTCGCATCATTTCCAATCCATCCATCACCGGCATCACCAAGTCAGTAATAATTAGATCAGGGTTACATTCTGTGGCTTTTTCCAAACCCTCAACCCCATTACTGGCCTCCAACAGTTCAAATCCCAGAGGTTGTAACACATTCACAATTACAGAGCGATTCTCCCATTTGTCATCTACTACTAAGATTTTCCGTGCTTTCCCCTGACAACCTATAAGAGTTTTGGAAGAGGCTTGCTTACTGTCAATCACAGCTGTAGCAATCGGTAACTCTAACTCTATCGAGAAAAGGCTACCTTGGCCATAAGTACTCTCAACATTGATAGAACTTCCCATCAAATTGATAATTTTTTGGCTAATCGCTAATCCAAGTCCAGTGCCTTGTTCACGATGATCAACATCCCCCACCTGTTCAAAGGGCAAAAATATTTTTTCCACTTGTTCTGGGGTCATCCCAATCCCAGTATCTTCAATTATAAATCGAAGTCTGACTAGGGGGGATTGGATAGTAGTAATTTCTTGCTGGTTACTGATAACGTCTACCTTAAACGTGACTCCGCCATGGTCAGTAAACTTAATGGAATTTCCCAAAAGATTAATCAGAACTTGTCGCAATCGTTTGGGATCAGCCAGGATACCCTCTGGGAGATGGGATGAGGGTTGATAACTAAAAGCAATCTCTTTTTGCTGGGCTTTGACGCGACAGATTTCTACAACTTCCATCAGAAAGGACGGCAAATGAACTTCTGTCGGAAACAGTTCCATTTTCCGAGCTTCGATTTTGGATAAGTCTAAAATGTCATTAATCAGATGGAGAAGATAGTTGCCACACTTATAAATAAGGTTGATCTGGTCTTTTTGTTTAGCAGTTATCTGTGGATCCCGTTGTAGAATTTGGGCGTAACCCAAAACCCCATTGAGGGGAGTACGCAATTCATGACTCATATTAGCCAGGAATTGACTTTTGGCGTGATTAGCCTGATCAGCGGCTTCTTTAGCTGCTTTGAACTCAGCTGTACGTTCCTCAACCCGGATTTCCAGTAAGGCATTGGCTTTTCGCAGTTCTGCTTCAATTCGCCTACGCCCAGCTAGATAAACTAGACCATAGCTAAATCCAAAGCAGGAAACACCAGCAAATAACAGCCAATAGCGGTAGTGATAGATGACTTGACCCAGAGTCACTTTTCCCCAAT
>NZ_CEYLVT010000457.1:0-1638 GCF_982860115.1 Moorena sp. | reverse complement strand
AACAGCCAATAGCGGTAGTGATAGATGACTTGACCCAGAGTCACTTTTCCCCAATCTTCGTAGGGACGAACCCGCAGATTCCGTAAAGTTTCGTGACAAGCTTGGTAGTTGGCGGGGATCGTCCAGCCCTGATAACGACCAGCTTTGGCCGCTGGGTGCTCAGAAGGCATGGTTATTAATGCGATCGCAACCTCTTCCGCTAACGCCATTGGGGTATGGGGTAGTGTAGAAAAGGGCCATTCTGGATAAAGTTTAGTACTCAGAGCAAAAGGGAAAGTGTCTTGATATTGAGTTTGCTGATTGAGGATCACAAAGTCATCTCGATTAATTTTACCCTCCTGTGCCATACGTTCGAGGGTATCAGTGCGGACAGTGCCAGCATCGACAATACCATCACGAACAGCGTAGACCACTGCGTCATGGCTACCACCAAAGTGGAGGCCTCGAAAGTCACGGTAGGGGTTAACTCCAGCTTCTAACAGAGTTTCCCATGCCATTTGCCAGCCCCCAAAGGCAATTTCACTGACGGCCATAAAGGTTTTGCCCCGTAAATCCTTTAAATCCTGGATATCATTGCGGTCAGCATGACGCAGGATAACCGCTCCAAATTGGGTGTAAGGCTTGCCTAGGCGTAGATTTGTTAGGGTGGCAATTCGTCGTGCCCCATAAATCCATTCCAACTCTACATACATGCCAGGGTTAGGCAACACAAAGTCCACCTCCTGGTTAGCTATTATTTCTTCGAGGGTGTCAAACCCTAGTGGTACAAGTTGGAAGACATAGCCGGAAATGGTTTCACTGAGATAGTCTAGGGTCGGTTGCCATTTTTTTTTGGTATGGTCAACACCCCGAATTGCCATCACTCCCACCTTAACAATCTTTACCTCTGAAGTCGTTATTTGTCCTGTTCCATCTACAGATTTCTGAGGAGGAATAATCCCTGGGGCAGCCAATGGTATTAGTGATAATCCCATGGCTAGAATCAGGCTGGATTTAATTAAGAAGTAAAGACGACTCATAGTATAGCAGTTTTCAATTATGTCAGGTACGAATTTTTGGGGAGCTTTCAGGGGTAGGTTTTTAAGATTTAGGCTGAGGAGAGAACAGGGATACTTGGAGAAAAATCGGTAAAAAATTGACCAATCGGTAAGGGAAGATGATTGAGTAGAGCAGCTTGAATCACGCTTCATGCCCCGACGAAAACAGCTCAAAACACGGGGATTCGCTGTACTGCTGTCAGAGTTTGGACTCTCGAGAGGGGTTGCCGGTAACTGTTCTGAGTCGTTGGAGCATACCCTTGAAATAGTGTGGGGAGATGGCCAGATGGGGAGATGGGGGAGATGTTTATTAAGGGTAATTATCCTGACATGATATAAGAATTAAATTCGCCACGGGTCGCACCTAATGTACATAAGATTTTTTACCTCTTACCTTCCCCTCCTGGGAGGGGTTAGGGGTGGGTGCCTCTTGCCTTCCCCTCCTGGGAGGGGTTAGGGGTGGGTGCCTCTTGCCTCTTGTCTGTTACCTATTCCCTGTTACTATTCCCTGTTACCTATTTCAAATCTCAGCAATTATAATTATAATTAATCGACATACTCTTCGATAAACTTCCTAAGTTCCTTCACCTTAAACTCCTTA
>NZ_CEYLVT010000456.1:0-1641 GCF_982860115.1 Moorena sp. | reverse complement strand
GGGCTAGATTACTTATAGAGTCTGCGTTTTAGATTATTTCGTCGCCCCCTCAGGTTATCTTGATGGCTTAGTCAAGCCACTAGCTAGATACTCTCTACCTGCGCAAGCAGGATTTAATATATTTCCCAATGGTGTAGAGACTAGGTTTAGCAATCCTAAATTTAAACGCCTCAAAATTTCACAACTGCCAGATGACAATGGCTACAAAATTATCGTTTCAGGTAAAGAAATCGCTTTGAGAGGAGTAACTGACTCCTTGGTGGAAAATTTATTCACCAGAGAGACGTTTACCGGTAGTGATGTCATGACATGGTTACCAGGTTTCGATTGGGAGGTTGATGTCGCTCCTCTTTTAACCCATTTAGTTACTGAAGGAATAATTTTTGTTGACTCCAGAGTATAACTAATAGGGAACAGGGAACAGGGAACAGGGAACAGGGAATAGGCAATAGGCAATAGGCAATAGGTAATAGGGAATCAAGAAACCAATTATCTGTATATCATAGCTATTAAAAATGGTAGAAAAAATCTTTATAGTTTTTTATAAAATGACAATTAAGGAGACAAAACGATGAACACTTTTTTTTGTTCTGACCATTCACAGCAGTTAGCCGAAGATATTATCGGTAGTGGTACTAATTACCAAGTGTATGTTTTAGTGGAATGTCGCCAACCGTGGCTGTCTAATGCCATGGATTCTAAGTATATTCCAGAGAATCTTAGGAGTTTGATCGATGAGGTGAAGCAGCGTAAGCTGCCAGTAAGATTCCTGCTGATTGCTAATAATAAAACCCTAAAAGCCGATCAGACTAAGGTTTTGATTTATAGTCACAACGGTGAGGCCAGGTTAAAAGGGTACAGCAAGCTAGAGTTTGATGTGACTAATCTTGGTGAGGTAGCTGGGATTGTCAAACAATTCTTAGCTGGAGAAACGCCAAACTGTGTCACACAAGACAGTGACACTAGAGACATTTTAGTTTGCACTCACGGTAGCCATGATGTGTGTTGCGCCAGGTATGGTAATCCTTTTTACGCCAAAGCCTTAGCTACTGTTGCTGAGTTATCGTTAACCAATGTCAGACTCTGGAAAGCCAGCCACTTTGGTGGTCATCGGTTTGCTCCCACTGCGATTGATTTCCCAGATGGAAGATACTATGGTGTCTTAGATCAAGATTCATTTAAATCAATTTTAATCCGTAGTGGTGATCTTGAATGCTTCAATCGAGTTTATCGAGGTTGGGGAATTCTACCAACTAAAATTCAGGTATTGGAAAGGGAACTTATCCTCCGCTACGGATGGAATTGGTTTAAGCACAAAGTTGGTGGTTCAATTATTAAGGAAGATGCGAATCAGGATTCTATTCAAGCTGAGATCAGCTTTGAAAAACCTAATGGCTTGATTTACCATTGTCGTGCTGAATTGATTAAAGATGAAAGTAAGACATTGCAGCTGAAAGGGTCTTGTGGTGCTCAGAAAGAGTCAGTGTTTGTTAAATATACTATCAAGAATCTCTGCCTTTACTCGGAATTGCTGGAAATTCTTCCAGTTTATCAACCGCAGATGGCAAGCTAATATAGCGCTACGCGCAAGGCAATAGGCAATAGGCAATAGGCAATAGGCAATAGGCAATAGGCAATAGG
>NZ_CEYLVT010000455.1:0-1665 GCF_982860115.1 Moorena sp. | reverse complement strand
TATTCCCTCTGGGTTGCAATATGGTTCCAATCCAGGAAGTATTACTAATCAGTCTCTTCGTCGTCGTGAGTTTGGGCAACAAATTAATGGTCTTCAGGTACCCAATGGTCAAACATTAGGGCTGATTGGTGGTGAGGTTACTATTGATGGTGGCGTTAATGTTGCATTGGATGGACGCATTGAGCTGGGGAGTGTTGGTTCTAATAGTGTGGTGAACCTGACCCCGACGGATACTAGTTTTATTTTGGATTATTCACCAGTTCAAGAGTTTCAGGATATTAGTTTGTCCGAGGGTGCTCTTGTCATTACCAATGGCGAAAGTGGTGGGAGTATGCAGGTGCAGGGGGCTAAGGTGACTCTGCGCGATCGCTCTTTTGTGTTTGCGGATACTAACGGGAGTGAAAATGGCGGTGGGATAGTGGTTGAGGCTTCACAGTTGAGTCTTGAGGGTGGTTCTAGGATAACTACGGATGTATTTGGATCAGGAGAGGGTGGAGATTTGACAGTGAATGCCTCGGAATCTGTTCGAGTGGTTGGTGTATCGGCTGATGGTATTCTCAGCGCTTTGGCAGCCAGAGTTTTGTTAGGAGCAACAGGAAATGCCGGAGATTTGAGTATTACCACTGGGGAGTTAATTGTCTCTGATGGAGCAGAAGTTAGTGCTAGCACTTTTGGTCTTGGGGACGGAGGAAATTTGACTGTGGATGCCGACTCTACTGTTCAAGTGATTGGTAGCTCAGCCGATGGTCGGATTCCCAGCGCCTTGTTTACTCAAACTCTTGGGACAGGAAATGCTGGAGATTTGAGTATTACCACTGGGCAGTTAATGGTTTCTGATGGAGCACAAGTTTCAGCTAGCAATCTTGGTGAAGGGGACGGGGGAGATTTGATTGTGGATGCCGACTCTACTGTTCAAGTGATTGGTACCTCAGCCAATGGTCGGATTCCCAGCGGCTTGTTTGCTGTAACTTTTGGGAGAGGAAAAGCGGGAGATTTGAATATTACCACTGGGGAGTTAATTGTCAAAGATGGAGCAAGAGTTTCAGCTAGCACTTTTCGTGAAGGGAACGGGGGAGATTTGACTGTGCATGCCGACTCTACGGTTCAACTGATTGGTACCTCGGCCGATGGTAAATTTTTCAGCGGCTTGTTTGCTCAAGCTAATCAGAAAGCAACAGGAAATGCCGGAAATTTGAATATTACCACCGGGCAGTTAATTGTCTCTGATCGAGCAGGGGTTAGTGCTAGAAGCACTCAACAGGGCAGTTCAGCAGGGGAGGTAGAGATTAATGCCAACTCCATCTTCCTTGACAACGAGGGAATCATCACAGCAGAAACAGCAGGGGACAAAGGCAATATTACTCTATCTTCCCGTGACATCCGACTCCTCAACGAAAGCAAGATTACCACTGACGCCGAGAATGCCACTGGGGGCAATATAGAAATTAATACTGATACCCTAGTTGGTCTCGGAGATAGCGACATCACCGCCAATGCTGAATTTGGCCCAGGAGGTAGTGTTAGGATTAATGCCCAAGGCATCTTTGGTTTAGAGTTTCGAGACGGTCCAACTTCAGGAAATGACATCACCGCCACCTCCAACCTCGGCCCATCCTTCAACGGTGACGTAATCCTCAACATCTCCCAGGTAGACCCCACCTCAGG
>NZ_CEYLVT010000454.1:0-1755 GCF_982860115.1 Moorena sp. | reverse complement strand
GGGAGCATCCCATTTTGGAAAAAAGGGAAAACTTATTCGCGAGTTATGCTCGCGAATAATAACCTAACTTAGATATTTTCTTGCTCCGAGTCGAAAGAAATATCTAGTAAGCTATTTTTTAGAGAATCAATATTTTTTTGTAATTCGGAAACTATGGTTCTTCTGGCTACAGCCATCACCCCAGCAACATGGGCTTGACTTCCAGCCTTCCCCAAATGCTTATATTTACTTAGCTTGGGGGTATCACCTGTGGTGGGAAAAGTGGGTGAAGGAGCTTGTAGTTTATAGTACCAGTAGGCTTTTTGGGGCTGTCGGACTTGATAACGTGCTACCCAAGCATCTTCCGGAGCGAGTTCCCCTTGACCCTCGAAGAAACTTTTGTAGGTTTCGAGGCTGGCAATCGCCGTCTGTAAACGAGTTATTCTCTGTAGTTTATCTTGTTGTGACTGACTTGAAACTCTTCTACCCATTACTCTCAATCCCCATGGGACATCTATTCGCGATTATAACTCGCGAATACAGTCAAAGGAAGAGAGAATTTTTAAGGGCTTAAATAGCTAGTTGACCATTGAGATAGGCACAACGCAGTTGTAAGATATTAGCAACATTATCTGGTCGCCACTGGGCTCCGGTTAATTTAACTCGGTGGCTGATTTGTTTGACAGCCGATTCCACCGCTCCGCTTCCAATTGAACAAATTTGCTCCCGTTGGAAAGAGTGATAATTGATTAACCTTTTACGGTGTTTTTTGAGATAGCCAATAAAGTTAGTTCCACCCACTGGCTTCGCCAACTTAAGCAACTTCATTGCCTCAGACACCTGTCCTTTCCACAGGTAAGCCTCTAACTGTTCTTTGATTGATTTATTTGTTTCTATTTTATGAAGGTTTTCGGTTAAGTGATACCAGTCCAGGATTTCAATTCGATGCTGAGGCTCACCAATAAGAGCAAATATATTCCAGATGCCATCATGTCCATCTCCCAAGCAGTATAAGGGTACGGTCAAGTTTTGACTGTTTATCCAATCAGTTAAAGATAGATTGTCTTGAAAGAAGGCTCCGTAATAAATCCCTTGTAAGCGAGCTGTTTTGTATTCTTGCCAAACACTAGGTTCTCCTTTAACTTCCGTCCTTAAGCGAATTTTTCCGCCATCAACACTTACTTCGGATAACCCTTGTTTTAGATCAGGAGGTGGTAACTCAATTTGGTTAACTTTTCGATGTTGAGTGGAATGACCAACTTTGAGTCCAGTTAAGAGATATAAATCCGTTTCTGCATTGTGATAAGATTCATTGGCACTCAAGAGAAGACAGCATTTTTCCAACAGAGGACTATGTCGCGTTAATGGTTCTATTCCCAAAGCATCTGCTTGTTTTTTCGTAATCTTCAGTTTTCCGAGACAACTTTTAAGGGTTCGGGTTTTCCCTCGTTGGGTATTGGTCTTTTTTGTGATAAAAAAAAGGCAATTTTGGGACTGACGTGTTCTAAAACTTGCTTCCTGACTGCAATTTCAATATCTGCCAGGGTTTCCAAGCTATCCGTGTCAGTATTGTTGTACAGGATCTCGCTGGCTCGTTTTAAACAAGCTTCTAGTTCTTCCCGTTCGGCTTTCTTCATAATCAAAGCGTATGAACATCTACCTCTGTATTCTACCAGCCTAAGTAGTTGAGCCTTACAATGGGGTTTAACTTCGCGAGCAATACTCGCGAAATTAAACCCCACCCTCTTCTTGTATTTTCCAAAATGGGATGCTCCC
>NZ_CEYLVT010000453.1:0-1757 GCF_982860115.1 Moorena sp. | reverse complement strand
CTGGAGTTTAGACTAATTTTGGTCTCTCAAGACTGTGTAAGCTTTCCCCAGAAGTGCAATTGCTTCGGGCACCGCCTATGGCGATCAGGGGGGAGCATGTCACTTATATAGAACATTTGTACTAATTTTCCAGGTCTCTCATGGGTTTTAGCTTGCTGTTATGGTCATAGTTCATCTGTTGTGCAACATAGACTTGCTTCCGATCAGCCTGACCATTTCCGTAGCGTGGCCTAAAAGGCAAGGTCAATCAAGCTGGGCTGACTCACGACTGTGGTCGTCCTATCGTTTACAAATATTCATGAAAAAAGAAGAAGAAAAAGGGAGAAAATTGAAAAACTAAAACATTAAAGATACTCCCTCAAATGGATACTAGCATAAGTAGACTACAAAAATTCAGAACTGATACTTATAATGTTCTGGGATTAGCTAAAGATGCAACTTTCGATTTAATCGACGCGGTCTTAACTACCAGAACGGCTTATTCTTTAGCTGATTTTTCTCTGTCTTCTTTATTTAGAAGAAAATGGTGTTCTGCTTATGAAGCCTTACAAGATTGTCGTCCTAATCGTCAAAAATTAATGAAGAGGTATATCGAAGAAATACCAAAATATAAGGATGAATCATTATATGTAACTATGGCGATTGACCATACATCGAGTCCAAGAGTAGATTCTCCTACTTTGAAAGACCGAGGGTATCATCACTCACCATCTGCAGGAAAAAAAGTCAAGATTGGACACAGTTATAGTACCTTAGCATGGATACCAGAAAAAAAAGGGAGTTGGGCCCTGCCGTTAAGACATGAAAGAATTACAAGTTTTGAAACTCCTATTAGTAAGGCAGCTTGGCAATTAAAACAAGTCAAAAAAAGTTTAAAGCTATCAGTTTTAGTTTTACTAGATAGTGAATATGGAAATGCTTCTTGGGTCAATCAAACAGTCGATATTGAAGCAGATTGCTTAATAAGAATTCGCTCCAATTGTTGTTTATGGGGAGAACCGGGAGAATATAGTGGTCGAGGGCGACCCAGAAAACATGGAGATAAATTTAAGTTGAATGAAGAATCCACCTGGTGGGAACCTAGTGAAACTGTTAAGATAGAAGACCCAAAACTAGGAGAGATAAAAGTACGAAAATGGTTACAACTACATTTTCGTAACTCTCCATCTGTAGACATGAGCCTGATTCTAGTTGAGCGACTTTCCCCAAATAAAAAAGGCTCATTACAAAAACCCTTGTGGTTAGTTTTCATTGGCCAACAAATGCCTCAACTAGAAAGGCTATGGAAAAACTATTTGAGGCGTTTTGCCGTTGACCATTGGTATCGATTTATTAAACAAAGATTACATTGGACATTACCAGCTTTAAGTACACCACACCAATGTGAAAGGTGGAGTGATTTGATGCCATTGATGACTTGGCAACTGTGGTTAGCCAAAGATATAGTACAAGAACACCATCTTCCCTGGCAAAAATCCCAGTTGAATCTAACGCCTGGACGAGTTGCACAGTCGATGTTAGGACTTTTGGTGGAGATTGGAACTCCAGCACAATCTCCCAAACCCCGTGGAAAATCTAACGGATGGAAAACTGGGCAAAAAAGAAACAAACGAATTCGCTATCCTGTGGTCAAAAAAAGAAAAACGGTTGCTAAAAAAGGTAAAAATAAGAAGACATAACTCAAATTTTGAATAAATTTGCTAACATCTCAGCCTCAAAAGAAGACTGGGTCATTTTCTCATAGTCTAAACTCCAGT
>NZ_CEYLVT010000452.1:0-1809 GCF_982860115.1 Moorena sp. | reverse complement strand
GCGCTGCATCGCTAAAAACCCAATCATCAACTAACAATTGGTGTGTGAACCCAGCCAGATCACAACTTGAGAGAAAAATGGTACGGCGGGGCACGCCGAAACCAAGTAAAACGGGAAAGTAACGGACTTTATAAGGCACTTTCCAATCTTGTTGCTAAACGCTATCGCGAGACTAGCCCGCTGGGTCTTTCGTGAACTGAACTAGATTCTTGGTCTTGACGGGATAATGGTTTAGATATTGCCATTTGGACACGGAGGTTTAAGGCCGGTCGTAGATCTAGGAATCCCCGTCTTTTTAAAGCGGGGAGTGTCAACTAATGATTATCCGATCTACCAGTCAGATTGTGAAGTTATTTCTCATACCTTACTTAGGGTTAATTGTCAACAAGACTTACGCATTTGCCCCCTAAATCCCCCGAGCGAGGGATTGCTCGCTCGGGGGACTTTGACATCATTCCCCGCAGCGAGGGATTGCTCGCTGGGGGGCTAGGGGGGCGAAATAAACTTAACCGCGTAAGTCCTGGTCAATATGTGTTCGTAAAAGATTAGCTCAATAGTCGGGAGCATCATCTATTATCTATGGAAAAGGAAAACCAAAAGAATCAAAAGAATCAAAAGACTAAAACTAGAGTCTCCAAAACCTTGAATCTTGTCAGGAACTTTGGCTTAAAGGCAATTCCAATTATGATGGTAAGGAATTCTTTGTTTGAAGAATCAGAACTTACCCTCAATTTCTTAGTCTTAATCATCAGCTCTTGTTTAATTGCCACCTTTGGACTAGTGCTCAATAGTGCTGCGGTGATTATTGGAGCGATGATTATTGCTCCTCTGATGTTGCCCTTAAGAGGATTGTCCTTTGCTACTTTGGAAGGAGATTGGGAACTATTACGGCGGAGTTTTGTTTCTATTGCTGTAGGCACCTTACTGGGTATAAGTTGTTCTTGGTTGGTTGGTACAGTTATCGGATTTCCTGAATTTGGAGCCCAAGTTTTAGCTAGAACTAAACCCAATCTCATTGATTTACTGGTTGCGATCGTGGCCGGGGGAATTAGTGGTTTCTCTAAAATTCGTCCCTCTTTAGAAGATGCGGTACCAGGGACAGCAATTGCAGTGGCCCTAATGCCTCCCCTTTGTGTGGTTGGGTTAACCCTATCCCAGGGAGAATGGACTTTGAGTCAGGGCGCATTTCTCCTCTATATTACTAACCTGATTGGGATTAACCTAGCTTGCATGATCGTCTATTTCTTTAGCGGGTATGCTCAAAGTACTGAACTGAGCCGGTCTTTAAACTGGGGATTCTCTTTAGTGCTGATTGCTGTGTTAGTGGTGCCCCTAGGACTTACCTTTTGGGACGTGCTTGAGCAAGGAAGAATTGAGGAGCCAGTTCAGGAATTGATTAACAGTTCATTGTTTAACAAAGAAGGTGTTAGAGAAGTTTCTGATTGGAATATCGATCGGACAAAGAATCCTCCTGAGATCACAATGGCTGTCCGTTCAACAGAACTGATTACACCAGAACAGGTGAAGGAGTTTGAAGATGCGGTTGAGATTAAGCTAGGTAAACCGTTTAAAGTGAAAGTTGACGTTACTCCATTTATACCAGTGGAATCCCCTAATCTTAAAGCTAATTAACTTGAATTTGACCTAAGCAACTATAGCAATTATCAATTCGGTAGGGAGATAGGGAGATAGGGAGATAGGGAGATGGGGAGATAGGGAGATAGTGCCCACCCCACCTCCCTTTCACGCCTATTAACTGGAGTTTAGACTAATTTTGGTCTCTCAAGACTGTGTAAGCTTTCCCCAGAA
>NZ_CEYLVT010000451.1:0-1865 GCF_982860115.1 Moorena sp. | reverse complement strand
CCCTTGGAGTTGGAATGACTTGCTTGCTTATCCCACACTTTGCTGATGCACTACCAGTTAATGTAAGACAATATTTCTCAACATATTAACTATGGCTACTTCAGAAGAACAACGCAAACAGAAAATCATGGAGCACCTGGAGAAAACTACGGAAGTGCCTGTGGAGCAGCCTTCTTTATCAGAGGCTAGGAAGCAGAAAATGATGGAGCACATCAAAATGACACGAGGTTAAGGCAAACTCCTAGCTATTGCGTAGGGTGGGTGAGGCGGTAAGCATTCAGCTATCAGCTTAAGCGCTAGGCGCACCCTACGCCAACAGCTATCAGCTTTGGGTCTGTGGCCACGCTACACCGAACAGTTTATGCCCATAGCACACGCTACTCGCCCAGCGTGCGCGTAGCGCAATCGGTGCTTTTAGGTGCGACCCGTGGCGAATTTAATTCTTAATGGTAAGAGCGCACCTTTGAATAAAATAAGCTGACGGCTGACGGCTGACGGCTGAATGCTTACGTTAGGCGCGGCCAGGATTTGAGGGATTATCTATCAGTCTTGGGAAGCGCCGTAACCCACCTTCTTCAAAATTTTTCCCCTAACGACTGAGCTATCATGGCAAAGCGATATTTCTAAACCATGGAAATTCATGACACAGCCCAACAGTCGGTTTATGAACGAGGCCATTGCTCTATCTGTGATCAGCGTTAGGTCTGGAAAAGGAGGTCCATTTGGAGCAGTGGTTGTCAAAGATGGAGAGATTATTGCCAAAGCTCATAATCAAGTCACCTCCACGAATGATCCTACGGCACATGCTGAAATTGTAGCTATCCGTGATGCCTGCAAGGTCTTACAAACTTTTCAACTGACCGGTTGTGAACTCTATACTAGCTGTGAGCCATGCCCAATGTGCCTCGGAGCGATTTACTGGGCTAGGCTGGACAAGGTTTACTATGCCAATACTAAAGCTGATGCGGCTCAAATTGGATTTGATGACCAATTCATTTACGAGGAATTGGACTTGCCCATAAGCGATCGCAAACTCCCAATCATTCAATTAATGCGGGATGAAGCCTTAAGAGCTTTCCAAGAATGGCAAGAAAAAATCGATAAGGTAGAGTATTAATAATAGTATAGCAGCTTAGGGCTTAAAAAAAAGCGATCGCTACTAAATCAAAAGGCGATCACCCTTAGCAAGAGAGATGGGGAGATGGGGAGATTTTTATTAAAGGTAATTATTCTGACATGATCTCAGGGGGTGACAAGCTAATTGAAAATCTTACAGGGGTTAGGTTTTAGGGGTTAGGTGAAGCGTGAAGATTGTCAAGCGGGATGGATTAATTAAAACTATCATTGACGTTGTATGGTAAAAATTGCTTCAATAGAGAGCAATACAAAAGACTCCGATGCGCTCATTTTACCCAAAACCTAAAACCTAAAACCGTGCCACCTATCTAGGTTTGAGCTTTGTTGTCACCCCGTGAGGATATGATATACAGGGTTTATAAATGAGATGTAAACCTGTATGGTATTTTTTTACTGTTCAATAAAACTGCTGATATCTTTCCCCCCTTGTCTGTTGTATTTTGTCTGCAAGCCTTTGGCGGCAATTCCTGTGTTTAAAACCCAGATACAAACCCGCTCATTACCTAACCCCTCTTTATTCAGTGCCTAGAGAAAAATTAAGATTGCTGGTTGAGCTAGAGTCTAGGCTGTGGGGTTTAGGAGAATTCACGGACTATTTCATATTTCTTTACAAACTGTTCCGAATTAATTAAGTCAATCACCCTAAAAAAAATGTGAATTATAGGCTGTGGGGTTGGGAGCATCCCATTTTGGAAAATACAAGAAGAGGGTGGGGTTTAATTTCGCGA
>NZ_CEYLVT010000450.1:0-1887 GCF_982860115.1 Moorena sp. | reverse complement strand
AGGGTAAGCGCAAGAAAAAATTGCCCATAATGTGCATTGGCTGGATATCGGTTGAGCGTGGCTCGAAACCCCTATAATCTCGTAGAAATTTATTATCAATAGAGTTTAATTGTTGAGAATGATCCCCTTTTTTTATCAATAAGCTACAGCTTATTGATTCTTGCGCTTACCCTGTTCCGGAACCAACTATTAATAAAGTAGCGTAGTCAGCATTCAGTAGAGTAGCGTAGTGGCGTGGCACACCTAAAAATGTAGGTTGGGTTGAGCGGTAGGGAAACCCAACAAAGGGTTACTGGTGTTGGGTTTCATTCTTCAACCCAACCTACGCTTATTGCACCATTTTAGATGTGTCGGTCCAGTAGGGTGCGTTAGGGACCGGCTCGCTTTTGGGCTTGATTGCGCTTTGTTGGGACAGCCGGTCCCGTAACGCACCACCGGGTCAAACAGTCGGGAGTCGGGGAGAGTAGTCAAGGGTTTTCATGAGCTATTTAGAAATACTATAACTGTGTGGAAGATAAATAATTTGGTCTTGATATTCGGTTTCAAAAGATGCCTCTGCTAGAAAAACCAACTCATCAATATTTTCTCCCATACTTAACTTGGTGTTGAGAATAAAGATTCCTGGTATGTGATTCCCTTCTGCAATATAATCAGCTAAGTGGGTAGGCATAGATTTACGATTATTTGTCACCAGCACAAAACCATGCTCGTCACACCAGTTCAGAATTTGTGGGTCTAACGTTCCTCTTGCAGGAGTATTCGGTTCACCAACAACCCACATTACCAAATCAGGAGAATTCCGCAGCAATTGGATTTTGTAAGCAGGATTGACATTTTCATCCAATAGATATTTGAGAGTCATCAGCTTTTTTGATTACTTTTCGTTCTGCTCTCAACTTCCGCAATCGCAGCGCAGAAGTCGAGGGGTTAAGTTGCTGTGCTTTCAGTTGCTGGTGACTCCACTCTAACCAGTCAGCAACATATTGGCTGACCATTTCTTTATTGTGTAGATAATAAAGAATAGTGGCGTAGACCTGTTCTAGATTTAGGGATGGATAGGTTTCGGCAATTTCTTCGGGAGTGCGGGCACGATGGATATAATCATAGAGAATAGTTTCTATTCCTATTCTTGTGCCTTTGAGCCGAATATCGTCCACACTGAGGAAGTCAAAATAGTCTTCTAATTGCATTTTTTTATAGCAAAGGGAGTCGGGAGTCGGGAGTCGGGAGTCGGGAGCAGGTAAGAGGCAATAGGCAATAGGCAATAGGCAATAGGCAATAGGCAATAGGCAATAGGGAAAAATCCTGTGTACCTCTTAGTTATGGAAAACGCTGTATTAGCTTATTAGCTCGTTATAATTAAGAATTTTATCATACTTTGATGATGTTGGGATACAAAATTACTGAACCACAAGTATTGGGTGCATATCAATGCATGAAATTAGGCAAAAATTATAAGAAAAGTTCCACAATACCCGCGCCCCCGCCCCATACTCTTCCCGATTCCCGATTCCCGATTCCCGATTCCCGATTCCCGATTCTCGATTCCCGATTCCCGATTCCCGATTCCCGATTCCCGATTCCCTGTTCCCTGTTCCCTTTATATATACATCCCAAAACCAAAAAAAAATAGCCGTAGAAATACTATCCACGGCTATTTCAATTACCTATGTCAGCACAATATCCGAAACTTTCGGATGTGATCCTATGCTATCAGACCAAACCCAAGACCGCGCTGCATCGCTTATTCAAAAGCACCTCAAGTAGCGTGCGCATTAGCTGATAGCACCTCAAGTAGCGTGCGCGTAGCGCTTAAGCTGATTGCTGAATACTCTAGCAGGGGGACAACGAAGCTTGTAACATAGACAGGGCTTGTTCTCTAGCCCG
>NZ_CEYLVT010000449.1:0-1914 GCF_982860115.1 Moorena sp. | reverse complement strand
CTTTACCAGACTTTGCATGACGTTCAAGTTAGGGAGCGACTGGAAAAACAGATTCGCAAATCCCTCGAAAGAGAAAAGGAACTCACTGAACTCAAATCTCGATTTATCTCTATGACTTCCCACGAGTTCCGCACCCCCCTAACCAGTATTATGGGAGTTACTGAAATTTTCAAATATTATAGCCAGAATTGGAATGAGGATAAAAAACAAAACTATCTAGATCGGATTCAAGCCAATGTCAAACATATGCTGCAGATGTTGGATGATGTGTTGGTAGTCAATAAAGCCAACGCCGGAAAAATAAAATTCAACCCTGCACCATTAAATTTACTTGAATTCTGCCGTGATTTAGTCGAAGAGATAGAACTAGGTCTTAACACCAAACAAACCATTGTTTTTACTATTCAATGTGAATGCCCAGAGGCTGAGTTCGATGAACAAATTCTCAGACACATCTTGAGAAATTTGCTATCAAATGCTACTAAATATTCCCCTAAGGATAGCACCATAAACTTTGACTTGATTTGTAATCAAGAAGAGGTTACCTTTAAGATTAAAGACCAGGGTATTGGTATTCCAGAAGAAGACCAAAAGCAACTGTTTGAGTCATTTCATCGATGCAATAATGTAGGCAATATTCCAGGAACTGGACTCGGACTTGCAATTGTAAAACAGTCTGTGGAAGTACACGGTGGTGAAATTACGGTAAATAGCCAAGTCGGTATTGGAACAACGTTTACGGTCACAATTCCACTGTGCTCTCCTGCAGCTCCAGAGCAAGTAAAAATACCGAGAGCTGTTTGCCAGTTGGCAGTTGGCAGTTGAACCTAATAGGAATTATGATTATGCCTAGAACAAAGGATTAGTTTTACTTGGTCTTGAAAAACGTTGATAAATGTTGTTTTTTTGAAGGATAAACTGATATATGTCGCACATTTTAGTTATTGAAGACGAGGAAGATATCCGTACGATTATTGTTGAAATACTTCGGGCTGAAAATTTCGATGTTATGGAAGCAGAAAATGGTGAAATTGGTGTCGAATTGGCAAAAAATGAAAGTCCTGATTTGATTATTTGCGATATTAAAATGCCGAAACTGGATGGTTACGGTGTAATGATTCAGTTACAAGAAATTCCATCCACCCAGACAATTCCCTTGATTTTTCTTACGGCTAAATCTACAAAATCTGATCTGCGGATGGGGATGGAACTGGGCGCAGATGATTATCTGACCAAGCCATTTACTAGAGATGAATTATTAGGAGCAATCACAACCCGCTTAGCCAAGCATATGGCTGTTGAGCAAGAATCTCAGAAACAGGTGGATGAATTGCGCGATAACATCACTCATTCACTACCTCATGAGTTGCGTACTCCTCTCAATGGCATTTTAAATCTTGCCCAATTCCTGATAGAGGACTATGATACCATAGAGCGGGATGAAGCTATGGAAATGCTTAAGGAAATCTGTGTCTCTGGAGAACGTTTATATCGGCTCACCCATAATTTTTTACTCTATGCAGAACTAGCACGAATCGAGCAACAACCTAAGCAAGCCAGGAAGCTGCTTGATTATGGAGAGCAAAGTTTTACTAGAACAATTATCCAAGACCTTGCTATCCAAAAATGTCTGAACGTAAACCGGAAAGACGATTTACAGTTAGAACTGCAAGAAGTAGTTGTCAAGATTTCTCAATCCAAATTTACGAAAATTGTTGAAGAAATAATTGATAATGCCTTGAAGTTTTCCGACTTTGGTAAGCCGATTCAGATTCAGAGTTATTTCCAGGATAAGAAGTTAAATATTTTGGTGATAGATCAGGGACGAGGCATGACACCAACTCAAATTGCTAAACTCGGAGCCTATATGCAATTTGATCGTAAACTCTACGAGCAACAAGGCTCTGGATTAGG
>NZ_CEYLVT010000448.1:0-1998 GCF_982860115.1 Moorena sp. | reverse complement strand
ATTCCCCTCCTGGGAGGGGTTAGGGGTGGGTTCCCATCTCCCCATCTCCCCATCTCCCCACACTCCCTATCTCCTTATCTTAATGATGAACAAAATTCCCATCCTCCAACCTGGTAAATCTTATACCTTTAGAAGTTATTTTGAGATGGTCGTTGAGCCAGAAGATATTTTGGCTGAATTTGGCTATACCTTGAAGCGAAGCTCCTTGAATTTAGAAAAGTCTACGACAAAACTAGACCGACTTTCTAGTCTCAAATCTAGAATTGAAGAAAGCTTACCCTATGTTAGTTTAACCAGTGAAGCAGCTCGACGAGAATTACTAATCGCTCCCATCTTACTTGATTTAGTTCACTATACTCAAGCCCAGCTAAGAATCGAATATCCCCTCACTGTTACAGAATACTTGAAAGGTTATCTAGACTATTATCTTTATACCGATAGTAAACTATTGGTAATAGAAGCAAAAAATGCTAATCTCCAAAGAGGATTTGCCCAACTTGCTGTAGAATTAATTGCCCTCGATCTATGGAGTGATGCTGACCAATTGATTTTACAGGGTGCTGTTTCTACAGGGGATATCTGGCAATTTGGGCTTTTGCACCGAGAGCATAAACAAGTTACCCAAGACCTAAATCTGTACCGAGTTCCAGCTGATTTAGAAGAATTGTTCCGAATTTTAGTAGCTGTTCTTGGGTAAGCTATAGCGCGTGTCGCGGATCAGCGATTTTGGGCTACTTTTTGTATCTCACCTAATTGAAAACCGCTATAAAAAACTAAATCGCTCCAAAATCCTTAATCCCATGAAAACCAATGCGTTTAGACTGGCGACGAGTAAACTCGCCCACTGAAGAGTTACCATCCGGATCGATTACCCCTGTTACCTGCTGCCATAACTCAACAGGAGCTAAAGATATTTTATAGGTGCGATCGCCACTCTTGCACACGTGATACCACTTGGTTTCCTGGCACTCACTACACCAAAAAGCCTCTAGCCATTCTCCTTCAATAGCTACTGTGGTTTTAGTCGCTATCAGCATCAAAGCATATTTTTGTGGAACACCACGCTGCTTAAGTTGTCCTGGACGGTCAGCAAACAACCGATATTTTTGACTAACGCTATCAAGGTAGCAACCATGAATGGGACATAAAATAGCTCTTCGTTTAGAACGCTTCCGGTTGCGTTGACATCGTCTGGTTTGACTGGTTGATTGTGGCATATAGGAGTTCTAAATTCAGTGAGGGACTTTTGGGATTTTAGAGAAAACGCAACAGCGGATTACCAGAACAGGGGTAAAACCAGCGGTTATTGATAAATTGCATTTCTCTGAGTCAAAAAAAAATTAAAATTAATCAGTCCATTGACTTAAATCCATATTTATCTGTCGGGATAGTTTGTAGATATCATCTTTAAAACTATCCCTCAATTTGAGTTTAAAACTTCTGCTAAGCGGTTCACGCCTGTGTTTTTTAGTATTGTAATCACGTAGCTTATTGATTATTCCTAACCTTTCCACACCCAAAATAGTTTTGGTTTGCATAGCTAATTTGGATATAGGACGTGGTGTTTGTTGAGTAAACCGACCAATAAAATCTATTTTATGAGTTTTATTGGTATTAAGGGGATTAAAATCGGTTCTACCATCATAAAACTAGTTAATTAATAACGTCTATTCATCACCCATTGAAAGAAATAATTTACTAAATTCATTCAAATAAACCATTAGTAATTAAGGACTAATCCTATATTCTTAGTAGCCTAAAAGATGTCAGGACAATTTCCTAAATTTTTGTAAGACTTGATGAGAGAATTTTAGTTAAGTTTTAATTTGCTATTGTTGGACAATTGTTCAGTTAAATAATAGTATCAAAAAACAACCCATAAGTCAATGTCATAGGGAACACGGAATAGGGAGCGTTGCTTAATAATAGAATGATTTTAAGAGTAGGTGCGCGCCTCCAAGGGCGCGAGCAATCCCTCGCGCCCTTGGGTCGCACCTG
>NZ_CEYLVT010000447.1:0-2014 GCF_982860115.1 Moorena sp. | reverse complement strand
TTGGTCTTTTGTGAAAGACTCTGTGCAAAATTCATCCCACACTCATGCTGCGCATTGAGATGTGGGATGAATTTTGCCGGAAGCTAATTGAGTTCAACACCACCATCAGATCCCAATTCTCAATTCCAACCCAATCACATACCCAATTCCCAACCCAATTCGCAAGTTTTCCTGATTAGTGCCAAATCCTTAGGAGTTAATTAAAGAAGTTTTGGCTCTCCCATAAGAGATCATCCTAAATAACCGCCCAAATCTGTTATCCCCTTATTGGGAAAAAGGATTGGACTTGAGCAAAACATTTTTAACTCTCAAAGCCATGCCCAGTAATGATTTCAGCATCAGTTAAATTCCAATTACCATAACAAGTTCGGCTATAGCCGAAGGGTTTAACTGCTCTGACGTAGATTGACACTCGCCGTCTTGAAAGAACGGCGATTCCCAGATCGACGAGCTGCCTTAAACCACTGTGTCCTAATCTTTGACGCCGCCAAAAAGTAAGCAATATCTAAACCAAAGACCCGTCAAGACCAAGAATTCAGTTTAGTTCACAGTAGACCCAGCGGGCAATTCTCCTTGGGCGTTTGGTTACTTGCTAGAAAGTGCGTGATTAAAGTCCGTTGCTTTCTAATTCACCTGGTTCCGGCGTGCCCCGCCGTACCGTTTTTATCTCAAATCGTGTTTTTGCTGGGTTCACACACCAACGGTTAATTGATGACTGGGTTTTTAAGGAGGACTTTCCCTACCCTCCGAGCATTATTATTTTAAGGTCAAGCAGGGGCGGGTCTCTCTCCCGGTTGCGCCTCGGTTTTTCAACCTGTACTCATGGTTTCAGTATATCCTAGCGCTACATAATCGTCAACCTCAAATACTAGAATTATTTCTAGGGGACTAAATTCGCTAGTCACTTTCATCTGAGCTCGCTTTGTGACGGAGTTTTCAGTGTTTAAATTTCTAATAAAATACATGGGTGATGTGAGGGTATGCAAAAGCCAATGTTTGAAACAGCTGAACAATTTCCTGTCTTGGGGTTACCCGTTCACCTTTTAGACAACTACAGTCACTACTTAGACGATCGTCTCACCAAAGGTCTAGGTAGTCATGTAGTAACTCTAAATGCCGAAATGGCAATCCAGGGAGAGCGCAACCCTGAGCTAGCTGCCGTTATCAAGCAGGCAGAATTGGTGATTCCTGATGGGGCGGGTATTATATTTTACTTACGGCTCCACGGTAAAAAAAAGCAGCGCTGTCCAGGAATTGAACTAGCTCAGTCTTTACTGGCCAAGGCTGGACAATACGGAGAATCTTGCCCAGTGTTCTTCTATGGGGCAGCCCCTCATGTAGTCCAAAAAACAGCTAGGGTTTGGCAGAAGAGAGTTCCAAATCTAGCGATCGCTGGAATTAGTGATGGCTACCTCAGTGCAGAAGCAGAGGAAGAATTAAAGCTCACCTTAAAACAAAAGCAGCCCAAAATCATATTAGTTGGCTTAGGTGTACCACGTCAAGAATTTTGGATTGCCCAGAATCGCCACCTGTGTCCCCAATCCATTTGGATTGGTGTTGGTGGTAGCTTTGATATCTGGTCAGGGGCTAAAACCCGTGCGCCAGCCTGGTTCCGGAACAATAATCTTGAATGGTTATATCGGTTGTATCAAGAACCCCACCGTTGGCGGCGAATGATGGTTCTGCCTCAGTTTGCTCTCAAAGCCTTAGGTCAAAGAATGATGGTTCTGCCTCAGTTTGCTCTCAAAGCCTTAGGTCAAAGAATGGCATAACCTAATCCCTCATCAATAGACCTTGCAGTATTAGTTCGCAACATTAGTATTGTCGAGTATTATCTTGATGCGATTGGCCTAGGGCCACGCTACGCGAACGCAAATGGGGAGCGGCTGTGTGCTAAGGCTTGCGTCAGCACATTCTCAGTCCCGTAGAATACCAGTCACTCATCTGACTCCCCATCTCCCCATCTCCCCATCTCCCCATATTCCCCTCCTGGGAGGGGTTAGGGGTGGGTTCC
>NZ_CEYLVT010000446.1:0-2055 GCF_982860115.1 Moorena sp. | reverse complement strand
CGCTGACCGCTGACCGCTGACCGCTGACCGCTGACCGCTGACCGCTGACCGCTGAATGCTTACGATTATCGGTATAGTATTAAGAGCGACGGATAGCCTGTCAATAATTGCTGCTTTATTTTCTGGCTGGTAGAATAACACCCTTCAAGGGCTGTGTGGGAGTTAATGAATGAAACCCTTATTTAAGGATACGCTGGCATGGGAACAAGCTCAACTGCTGATGCAACCAACGTTTATTCGTATAATAGACCAAATTGGGCGACAGTTGGAGCCAACAAACTGGAAAGTCACCTATCAAAACGTTACTACACCCATACCGGGCTATGAGATGTGTTTGGCACATCAAGATACAACAGTCGCCATTAATATATGGGATTTGTGTTTCCAAGTCTGTTTTCGTGACTATAAGCCAACCCACTCTGAATTAGACACTCAGCCAGTAGACATTGACCCAATGCTGATTGATCAGGCTGGTGAGGTGGATTGGCAGTGTCTAGATGCAAAAGCCAAACAGCTAGTAGAAGACGTTGTGGCAGGATTGCCACTGATAGATTAGACCTCTTGCAAAAGTATTTTTCTGATAGTGTTTACCTCAATTATTGTCCACTGTTCCCTGTTCCCTGTTCCCTGTTCCCGACTTCTGCAAGAAGTCTATTCTAATGACAAATGACCAATATCAAAAATCGCTAGATGTCCAGCGCCTGGCTGGGGCAACGTTTGAGTCGGTGGGTTCACGGATGATTCCAGTAAGCTTTGGCAATGATAGCGCAGGTATTGAAGCAGCCCGTAATGGAGTTGCCTTGGTGGATTGTTGCCATTGGGGGTTGATCAAAGTATCTGGTGATGACCGACTACGCTATCTACACAATCAAAGCACCAATGACTTCCAAACACGACAGCCAGGCCAAGGCTGTGAGACGGTTTTTGTTACATCTACAGCTCGTACTATCGACATAGCTACTGCGTATATCTTAGCAGATGCGGTGCTATTGCTAGTTTCTCCAAATTGCCGCCAGCAGATCATGGAGTGGCTGGATCGTTATATCTTTCCCATGGATAGAGTGGAATTGCAGGATGTATCGGATCACCATGCTGTTTTCTCCTTGATTGGACCGGTTAGTGATAGCCTCTTAACAGGCTTGGGTGTGGAAATATCAGGAGAAGATGCTAGTCACCAGCAACTGATGCTCGGGGATAATCAAGTCCGCATTGCTGTAGGGAGTGGGTTGGCAATGCCTGGATATACTCTAATTTGCCCTGCCGAGAATGCTGCCCAGGTTTGGCAAACCTTAACCACAGCAGGAGCAATCCCCATAGGCGATCGCGTTTGGGAACAGTTGCGTATCCAACAGGGACGCCCTGCGCCTGGTCATGAACTCACAGAAGATTACAATCCTCTTGAAGCAGGTTTGTGGCAAACCATTTCCTTTAGCAAAGGCTGTTACATTGGTCAAGAAACCATTGCGCGCTTGAATACCTACAAAGGAGTTAAGCAACGACTATGGGGTATCCGCTTAAGTGCTCCTACTGACCTAGGGAGCGCCATCACCGTGGATGGGGAAAAAGTGGGCAAGCTCACCAGTTTGACCGAAACTGACCAGGGAGTCTTTGGTTTAGCCTATATCCGCACTAAGGCTGGTGGTGTAGGGTTAAACGTTATGTTAGGAGACGTCGAAGGGGAAATTGTTGCTGTACCTGGTTTAAGCCATGACTATTATGAGCCGAGCCCTTAGTAATCCCGGACTCTGTAGCTTTTCCTTCGGAAACGTCTTTTGAAAAAAATACGATGCGCGAGCATTCAGCCGCTACGGGATCCCGTAGCAAAGCCAATTAGCTGGCATCGCATAATATCACAAAGGATAAAAATAGACAAGAATCTATATCAACATGCCTATCAGATTAGTATCATAGCTTGTATGATGCTAATCACGAAAACAGAATTTTTTCCCGACTCCCGACTCCCGACTCCCGACTCCCGACTCCCGACTCCCGACTCCCGACTCCCTAAAACCTAAAACCTAAAACCTAAAACCTAAAACCTAAAACCTAAAACCT
>NZ_CEYLVT010000445.1:0-2073 GCF_982860115.1 Moorena sp. | reverse complement strand
ACCCCTAAAACCTAACCCCTGTAAGATTTTCAATTAGCTTGTCACCCCCTGAGCTCTAAGTGTATAGCTTCTCCCATGGAAAGATCAAGCAATATAACCCTTTTGTCTTCCCCAATTTAACCATGCTTGAGCCATTTGTTTTATTTTTACCCATTGTTCTGGCAGAACTGGGTTTTCTTGGGTAATCTGGCGCAAAGCAGGCAACCAATAGAGCGGGTTTTGCTGCAAATCTTCCCATAAAAAAAGTGCGTTACATTTCATTGAACGCACCCTACAAGATTGGTGATTGTACTATTTATGATGCAAGGGATTTCACCGTCGATGGAATGATATACACTGACCGGCATTTAAATTGGTATTTTTGAAGCCTAGACTTCTTAAAGCAAGGCTTGCCAGTGGTCAAAATAAATGCTTAACAGCTTAATATCCGGGGAATCACTATTCACACACTACGACAAGATCAAAACCCTCATCTTTTCTAAGCCCGTTGTTAATGTCAGATGTAGTAACTTCTAAAGTATTAGGACTCTGCATATCCCCAATAAAAAGTAATGTGGAAGGAACATTACCATATGCTCCAAGTTCTGGTGATACAACAGTAGCAACAGAGGCACATTCGCTTATGTTTTTAGTCTCAAAAACGACTATGTAGTTTCCCCGAGCTGACCTAGAAACCCTGGCATCCCATGCATTGCTTTTCTTTATTTTTCCATTAGCATCTACACGGACATAAAATGACTCGGAAGCCATTGCTGGGTTGCTTGAAAAACCAAATGCCATCACTACAGCGAGTAATACAGCAAAAAGCCAAGATAGCCTTGTTTTCATAATTCTTAGATCTCCTAATTTAAATCGAGGTTCAGTATTCCTCTCTAGATACTATACAGATGTTTGACACATATAGCAAGTCTAAATTATTTATTTTTAAAAAATCACATAATATAATATGATAAATCTTTTAACTCAAAACCCTAGAAAGGATGAGGGAAACCGTCGATCAGTTTGCCTATCAGCTTAAATTCTAAATTCTAAATTCTAAATTCCTATTGTAGGGTGCGAAGCAGGAAAGTGTAACGCACCGAAATCAAACCCAAGTTACGGAATTAAACCCCTTTTTTTAAACTATATCCCATTTCATAACCGTACAATTTATTTCAATTACCCCTCAAAAAAAAATCCTAAAAACCCTTGACAATTATAATTATAATCGTTATGATTATAATGTATACATCAAAACCAATTTTGAACTATGCCTGACAACTTTCGCCCGAATCAAGAAAACAATCCTGAGGAGATCACTCCTAGTAATACTCCTCAGGAACCTTCCCCAAAAAAATACCCCGTTCAGCATATTCTGAAGGGCTCCCGCCGGGCAATCAGCAACACCATGTATACCCTTTCTGCACTGCGTTATGCCCAAATTTCCGACTGGAGCCCCCTTCAGGCGACGGGAATTCCTGGCGAATTCATGACGACGATGACTAAGTACATAATTCTAGATTAAACTAACTTATTAGGGGGGGGTTCCCCCCCTAGCCCAAAAATCAAATCTGTTCCCCTAGGGTGACCTTTGGTCAATCGGATCGGATTATTTCTGGGTTAGTGTACAAAGTTCAGGCATAGTAAAATTTCATAGCCGTGGAAGGTATTTCTGCGGCTACTTTTTTTTAGTTGAAGGTTAGAAGGTTGTTCGCGTAGCGTGGCCTTTTGGCCAAGGTTGAAGGTTGGGATATTGTTCGCGTAGCGTGGCCTTTTGGCCAAGGTTGGGATGTTGTTCGTTTTTGGCGTTCGGTGTAGGGTAGGTTGTCTGTCAGAATGTAGAATAGAATGTAGAAGGCAGAATGTAGAAGGCAGAATTCTAAATTCTAAATTCTAAATTCTTATGGAGCTCTTGGAATTGCGATCGCTTACTGCACCAGCGGAGCTGATCCCATCAAGTAAGGGAATTATCCCTTCACTGTAATTACTAATATAGTGAATAAAAATACAGAACTTTCTATCCTAATGAGGTGCACACGATTTTTTCCCTCTTGCCTCTTGCCTCTTGCCTCTTGCCTCTTGCCTCTTGCCTCT
>NZ_CEYLVT010000444.1:0-2207 GCF_982860115.1 Moorena sp. | reverse complement strand
GGGAGCAGGGAGTAGGGAGTAGGGAGTAGGGAGTAGGGGGAATATCATTATTATCAACAATAATCTAAACTAACCAGAAAACTACCTAGGAAGGATCGCTCGCCTATGACTAGTAAAGAACCCTTCGAGGAAAAATATAATAACATGCCTCCGATAAGGAAACAAGTGTTGAAGGCGGTGGTGGGTGGCATGACAGATAAAGAAATCAAAGACAAGGTGCTAAAAGTCAATAATATATCTACGGTAAGAAAGCATATTTCTAATCTATATAAAGACTTTGGTATTGAAGCTAACGGTTTTAATTGTCGTTGTGAATTAGTTGAAATCGTTAATAGGTCTAAGCCGGAATTAGTGGCTGAACAAGTATTAATAGATTGCGAGATAGATTGCGAGTTATCCCCTGGACCTAGAGCTGAGCAAGAAATTTATATTGAGCGGCCACCCATTGAAGCTCGTTGTTATCATAAAATTGTCAAACCAGCAGCGTTAATTCGGATTAAAGCGCCGAAACTGATGGGCAAAACCTTACTGATTCAGAAGATTATTGCTCATGGAGAAGAACAGGGTTATAAAAATGTTTATTTAAACATGAATGGGCTAGATTTCACTAACTTAGATATATTTTTAAAGTCGTTTTGCTGGCAAGTTAGTAAACAACTGAAATCTTCCAAGGAATTGCTTAATCAGTGGCAGACCTATTGGCATAATAGTTTGTTTACCAGTATAGACAACTGCAAAACCTACTTTGAAGATTATTTGTTAGCGTATTTAGACAATCCGTTAGTGTTGTGTTTGGATGACCTTGATCGAGTGTTTCAGTATCAAGACATTGCTGAAGGTTTTCTGCCCTTGCTCCGTAGTTGGCATGAAACTGGCAAGTTTAACACTAGTTGGCAAAAACTGCGCTTGGTGGTGAGTCATGGCACGGAATTTTACATTAATTTAGAGAGCAATAAGTCGCCATTTAATGTGGGATTAACTATAGAGTTAGTAGAATTTAGTGATCAGCAGGTAAAGAGCTTTGCCGACAGTTATGGGTTGACTTTGTCTGTGGATTCAGTAACTAAGCTGATGGGTATAGTGGGGGGACATCCCTATTTATTGTCCCAAGCGTTTGATTATCTAAATAATCACCAAGCAGCCGATAATACACTGAATACCATTTTGGCTTTAGCCCCCACAGAAGCAGGAATTTATAGCAGTCATCTCCGTGAATTATTAGCTAATATTCAAGAGCATCCCGAATTACTGGAACCTGTTAAACTATTAGTTATTACACCCAAACCCGTGCGCCTGGATCCTACTATCACTTGGAAGTTGGAAAGTATTGGACTGGTTGAGCGCCATGGCAATGATTGTAGTTTGAGATTTAATTTGTATCGTCAGTATTTTAGCGATCGCATTTTAGGGAACAGGCAGTAGGCAATAGGCAATAGGCAATAGGCAATAGGCAATAGGCAATAGGCAATAGGCAATAGTGAAAAAATCCTGTGTACCTCATAGTTATGAAAAAGGCTGTCAAGGTATTTTTGCTCATTTTTATCCTACTTCTTGCTCTGTTGATAATAATGATATTACCCCTGCTCCCTGCTCCCTGCTCCCTCTTCCCTTTCCAACAATGAACAATGAAGAATCAACAGTCTACAAAGTAGGGGGTAGTTTACATCAATATGAACCCACTTATGTGACGCGACAAGCTGATGACGAGCTTTATCAGGCATTGATGGCTGGGGAATTTTGTTATGTGCTGAATTCCCGACAGATGGGTAAGTCCAGTTTACGGGTACGAACCATCGAAAAGCTAACAAAAGCGGGAGTCGCTTGTGCGTCTATTGATGTTACCAGGATTGGCAATCAAGTAACCTCCCAGCAGTGGTATGGCAGTTTAATTAGAAGTCTTGCCAAGAGTTTTAAATTAAACGCAAAAATCAAAGTAATCCCTTGGTTAAAAGAGCGTGAAAAATTATCGCCAGTGCAGTGGTTAGATGAGTTTATTGAGTCGGTTATCCTAAAAGAAATAAGTCAACCGATTGTTATTTTTCTGGATGAAATTGATAGTATTATTAAAGTTACGTTTAAAGATGATTTCTTTGCCTTAATTAGGGCGTGTTACAATAAAAGATCAGAAAATCCAGCCTACAATCGTCTAAGGTTTTGTTTGCTGGGGGTGGCAACTGCTGCAGATTTAATTCAGGATAAACAACGCA
>NZ_CEYLVT010000443.1:0-2233 GCF_982860115.1 Moorena sp. | reverse complement strand
GAGGACAACTGGTTTAACCAAGTAGAAGTTGAGTTTGTGCAGCGTAGCGTCAGGCGAAAAAGCTTAAATACTCGTCGGAATTGGATTGTTGCGATCGCAGTTATGCTGGGGTTAGGTACAGGTTTAGTATTATCGACTTATTTTAGATTACAATCTAGTAAACAGGCAATTAACTCAGACTTCCGTGCAAAAGCTGCCACTATCAAGTCTTCTCTATCAGTAAAACCTACTACAGAAGAATTGCTCGAAGCTATTAAAGAAACAGCTGAAATTGAAAACTACCAAAAATCCTTAAAAGCAAAGGTAATCTCTTTATACCCAAAGGTAATCAATGAAGTTAATTCTAGCTTATTTGCAGCCTTAGATAAGGTTCAAGAAAGGAATCATTTACAAGGTCATACAGATGCTGTCAATGATATCACTTTTAGTCCAGATGGCAAACAGATTCTCAGTGGCAGTGACGACGGAACAGTGCGGTTGTGGGACACAGAATCCGGTCAACTAATCCATACATTAAAAGGTCATACAGATGCTGTCATTGATATCGCTTTTAGTCCAGATGGCAAACAGATTATCAGTGGCAGTAACGACAAAACAGTGCGGTTGTGGGACACAGAATCCGGTCAACTAATCCATACACTAGAAGGTCATACTAGTAGTGTCAAGGCGATCGCTTTTAGTCCAGATGGCAAACAGATTCTCAGTGGCAGTTCCGACAAAACAGTGCGGTTGTGGGACACCGAATCCGGTCAACTAATCCATACACTAGAAGGTCATACACATATTGTCAATGATATCGCTTTTAGTCCAGATGGCAAACAGATTCTCAGTGGCAGTTTCGACAAAACAGTGCGGTTGTGGGACACAGAAACAGGTCTTCTAATCCATACATTTGTTGGTCATACAAGTAATCTCAATGATATCGCTTTTAGTCCAGATGGCAAACAGATTCTCAGTGGCAGTAGGGACAAAACAGTGCGGTTGTGGGACACAGAAACAGGTCTTCTAATCCATACATTTGTTGGTCATACACAGATTGTCTATGATATCGCTTTTAGTCCAGATGGCAAACAGATTATCAGTGGCAGTTACGACAAAACAGTGCGGTTGTGGGACACCGAATCCGGTCAACTAATCCATACATTAAAAGGTCATACTGATATTGTCTGGGAGATCGCTTTTAGTCCAGATGGCAAACAGATTCTCAGTGGCAGTTCCGACAACACCTTGCGGTTGTGGGACACCGAATCCGGTCAACTAATCCATACATTAGAAGGTCATACTAGTAGTGTCAAGGCGATCGCTTTTAGTCCAGATGGCAAACAGATTATCAGTGGCAGTGACGACAACACCTTGCGGTTGTGGGACACAGAAACCGGTCAACCTCATACATTAGAAGGTCATACTGGTACTGTCAAGGCGATCGCTTTTAGTCCAGATGGCAAACAGATTCTCAGTGGCAGTGAAGACAAAACAGTGCGGTTGTGGGACACAGAAACAGGTCTTATAATCCATACATTAGAAGGTCATAAAGGTTGGGTCAATGATATCGCTTTTAGTCGAGATGGCAAACAGATTCTCAGTGCCAGTAACGACAACACCTTGCGGTTGTGGGACACAGAAACCGGTCAACTAATCCATACATTAGAAGGTCATAAAGGTTGGGTCAATGATATCGCTTTTAGTCGAGATGGTAAACAGATTCTCAGTGGCAGTAACGACAAAACAGTGCGGTTGTGGGAGACAGAAACAGGTCTTATAATCCATACATTAGAAGGTCATAAAGGTTGGGTCAATGATATCGCTTTTAGTCGAGATGGCAAACAGATTCTCAGTGGCAGTGAAGACACCACAGTGCGTTTGTGGGACACAGAAACCGGTCTTCTAATCCATACATTAGAAGGTCATACTAGTTGGGTCAATGATATCGCTTTTAGTCGAGATGGCAAACAGATTCTCAGTGGCAGTTTTGACAACACAGTGCGGTTGTGGGACACAGAAATCGGTCAACTAATCCATACATTAGAAGGTCATACAGATTCTGTCAATGATATCGCTTTTAGTCGAGATGGCAAACAGATTATCAGTGCCAGTTTTGACCACACCTTGCGTTTGTGGGACACCGAATCCGGTCAACTAATCCATACATTAAAAGGTCATACAAGTACTGTCAATGATATCGCTTTTAGTCGAGATGGCAAACAGATTCTCAGTGGCAGTGACGACAACACAG
>NZ_CEYLVT010000442.1:0-2316 GCF_982860115.1 Moorena sp. | reverse complement strand
GGAGTGCGCTTCACTTGGTAGCCCAGTTGCTTAAATAATTTAGCCAGAAATTTTTTAAACTCCCTCCCCGTAATTTGATCAATTGCATCTAAATGTTCATCAATATCCTGTTTCGATGCACGCCTATCCTCAACGGAAGATTTACCATTCTTAACTTCTGCTTTAAGTTTGCGTTTCAAATCATGAGAAACCATTAAGCCTTTAATCTCTTTACACAAAGATGCTTTAGATTCTCCTTCTTCTTGGCGCTGTTTATATATTCCAACCAGTAACGCTTCAAGTCCGAATTTCGATAAGGCATCAGCAGCTATTCCCACAACCCCAAGAAAACCAATGCCTCCGATCATTCCAAATGGACTTAACATTGCCAAAGCCTCTGTGATCGCCGCTGCTCCAGTTAACCCCGTTGTTGCCATAGTAATCAGAAGTATCACACCAGGTAAGCCTAGTGCAGCCACCTTTCTAACCACTTCATCCATATCATTATTCCTCAATATGTTTAGTTTAGAGAATTGCTCTAATTTTCATCAGTATTCCCTCCAAACTGAGTAACGACATCAGTGGAAATAGGGGATTATTGAATTAACGACGAACCAAACTAATAGCCTTCAGCTTAAGCGCTACGCGCACGCTACGCGAACAGCTATCAGCCAAAGAACAGCATTCAGACCAATTAAAGTAGGGTGGGCAAAGTAATATAATCATTAATACTCACGCACAAACAAACTGTGTCTTGATGCAGTCGCTCATGGGGGAAACCACGGCAGTTGCTCATGGGGGAGACCCCCAAGACCGCACTGCCTCCCCAAGACCGCGCTGCATCGCTTTTTGCCCACCCTACAAGCTGCTATCAGCTTAAGCTGCTACAATTAAACAGCAGGTGTTTTTTTACAATCAACTATATTCAGAAGGCTTTTACTTATATAATTTTTTAAGTAATTTTTTAAAATCATCCCTATCAAAAAGCATAATGTCAGTCTTAGCTGCCAGTTCTTTTGCAGGTTCTGTAAACTTACTATTAGTGATAACTATTCCGAGGTTCGCCTGATAATAGCCAATTGCCCCTGTTACTTCCTGAACGGTCTTAATCCCTACGCTACCTTGTTTTCTCTTGGCTTGAACAACAGCCTTTATATCCCCTTTTTTAATTACCAGATCGGCTCCATAATCCGCAGTTGCTGGAGTGCGCTTCACTTGGTAGCCCAGTTGCTTAAATAATTTAGCCAGAAATTTTTCAAACTCCCTCCCCGTCATTTGATCAATTGCATCTAACTGTTCATCAATATTCTTTGACGACTTTGATTCACGCCTATCCTCAACCGAAGATTTACCATTATTAAGTTCTTCTTTGAGTTTGCATTTCAAATCACGAGAAACCATTAAGCCTTCAATCTCTTTACGGAGAGATGCTTTAGATTCTCCTTCTTGTTGACGCTGTTTATATATTCCAACCAGTAACGCTTCAAGTCCGAATTTTGATAAGGCATCAGCAGCTATTCCCACAACCCCAAGAAAACCAATGCCTCCGATCATTCCAAATGGACTTAACATTGCCAAAGCCTCTGTGATCGCCGCTGCTCCAGTTAACCCCGTTGTTGCCATAGTAATCAGAAGTATCACACCAGGTAAGCCTAGTGCAGCCACCTTTCTAACCACTTCATCCATATCATTATTCCTCAATATGTTTAGTTTAGAGAATTGCTCTAATTTTCATCAGTATTCCCTCCAAACTGAATAACGACATCAGTGGAAATAACAGTGGAAACCCATCTTATTTTGAAATACCTAAGAGACTGTTTGTTAAACTTTGCTTAAATCAGGCACGTAGGGTGGGTTAGGTGAAAAGTACTTTAAAATATCACCTGTTAACAGAGCTGTCCCCCGTAACCCACCAATAATATTTACTTTAGAAACAGTCTATAATTCTTCTTTGAGTTTGCGTTTCAAATCAGCAGAAATAATTAAGCCTTCAATCTCTTTACAGAGGGATCTTTTAGATTCTCCTTCTTGTTGGCGCTGTTTATATATTCCAACCAGTAATGCTTCAAGTCCGAATTTCGATAACCCATCAGCAGCTATTCCCACAACCCCAAGAAAAGCAATGCCTCCTAGCATTCCGAATGGACCTAACATTGCCAAAGCCTCTGTGATCGCCGCTGCTCCAGTTAACCCCGTTGTTGCCATAGTAATCAGAAGTATCACACCAGGTAAGCCTAGTGCAGCCACCTTTCTAACCACTTCATCCATATCATTATTCCTCAATATGTTTAGTTTAGAGAATTGCTCTAATTTTCATCAGTATTCCCTCCAAACTGA
>NZ_CEYLVT010000441.1:0-2349 GCF_982860115.1 Moorena sp. | reverse complement strand
TTCCCGATTCCCGATTCCCGATTCCCGATTCCCGATTCCCGATTCCCGATTCCCCCTATTCCCTAGCCGCAGCGCTATAGCAATTTTAAAGTAATCATTTTCAAGTAAAAAAATCTAAATATCGTCAAAGGAACACACTATATGGTTGCCACAAAAGACAGTAAAGACCAAATTTTCCAAGCCTTTGAGCAAATCCTAAAAGACCGGCAAAATATTGACTCAAAAATTGCCACCAAAGAAGAGGAGGCGGAAAAAGCTAAAAATCAACAAGTGCTGGAAACGGCATCAAACTATACCGTTGATAATATTGTCAAAGGCATGGCTGATTTACAGCTAGAGTTTGGCACCATTGTTAATGAATTGTCAGAAAAACTATCCTCAGAAGCCTCTAAACTTGATCAGCTAAAGCTGGCGATTAATGTAGAAACTGAACACTTGCAATACCTTCAGAAAGTTCGAGTTGTAGCTGATGCCTTACATTTGCTGAATCAAGAGCACCAGGAAAAGCTGAAATCTCTAGAGCAAAAAGCAGCTCAGCAGCGAGAAGAGATCGAAAAAGACCAAGAGCAAAAACGTAAGCTTTGGCAAAAAGACCAAGAAGACTTTGAAATAGCACGTCAAGAACAAAACGAATTATTGACTCGGGAACGACAACGCCAAGAAGCTGACTATCAATACGAATTAGAACGTAACCGTAAAATTGAGACGGATCAGTATGAAGAACTGAGCCGTAACCAGGAGCGAGAATTACAAGAGGCCAATCAAGAAAAAGACAAGCAATGGTCTGAGCGAGAACAGAAGCTAGAAGAATCTCAAGCCCTGTTTGAAGAGTATCAACAGAAAGTGGAAGCTTTCCCAGCTGAGCTAGATGAAATCGTTAAAAAAGTAAAAGA
The DNA here is from genome assembly GCF_982860115.1 of Moorena sp. NCBI lineage: Bacteria > Bacillati > Cyanobacteriota > Cyanophyceae > Coleofasciculales > Coleofasciculaceae > Moorena > Moorena sp. The sequence goes on along the minus strand of NZ_CEYLVT010000441.1, from coordinate 1,456 downwards.
TAAAGCTATTAAAAAAGTCCAAAACGACGCTAAGGTACAGTCTGATTTACTCGCCAAAGAGTGGGAAGTTACTCAACAGGGTTATGACGTTAAAATTCAGTCCCTGGAGCAACACATAGAAAAACAAAATAAACAAATTGAAAATCTATATAGTCAGCTACAAGAGACCCTAAAACAGTCCCAAGCCCTGACATTGAAAGCTTTTGATGGCTCTTCAAGCAGCAAGGCTCAAAATTAGTGACTAGTGATACCAGTTCAGAAATTGTCAAATAGAATATAACCTTGAAAGTATGACACGCAAACCTAACAGCAAGAACACCAAAGCAGAAATTTTAGAGGCTTACAAGGAATTACTAGCAGAACGAAATGCTTTGGAAAAAGAAATGAAGCAGATGAACAATCCGGCAACTCCTCAAGTATCCACAGTGGAAAAAAAGCAAACTAATGGATCCGTATCAGCAAAAGTCATGAAAGACAAAATGATGTATACCCTTGACAGCCTGGTTAAGCTGCAATTAGGGTTTGGGAGTAGTGTCAGTGAGTTGTCGGAAAAACTAACATCAGAAGCCGCTAAGCTAGAAGAATTAAGAACAGGGGTTACTGAGGAAACTCAACAACTTGCTGAACTCCACAATTTATCAGAAATTCAAGACGAGACCTTAGATACCTTAATCGAAACCTATCAGAATAGCTCTAAAGCTTTCGATGAAGAAATTTACCAAAGACGGGAAGAGTTAGAGCTGGAAATGAATCAGTTACAACAATCCTGGTACAAAGAAAAAGAGGAACACCAACGAGCTATTAAAGAACGGAATGAAGAACAGAGTAAAATCCGTGATCGGGATGCTAAAGAGTATGATTATAATTTAGGACTACAACGCAGCTTAGATGAAGAAACCTACAACCATAACCAAGAACGGTTATACAAAGAATTGGAGGAAACAAGGCAACAACAAGAGAAACAATGGGCAGAGCGGGAAAATGCGATCGCAGAGCGAGAGAAGCAGTTTGAAGAATTCAAAACTAAAGTAGAAGCCTTCGACCAGGAAAAATCCGTGGCTATCAAAAAAGCCCAAGAAGAAGGCAAAGCGATTGCTAGCCACCAGGTCAAAATTCAAGCCGACTTGCAGAATAAGGAATTAGAAGGAAATAATCGTGTCTATCAGCTAAGAATTGAATCCCTGGAACAGACAATAAAAGAATCCTCAGTACGGATACACAGTCTTTCCCAGCAACTCGATACTGCCCTCAAGCAAGTTCAGGATTTAGCGGTCAAGGCAATTGAGGGTGCTTCTAATATCAACTCTTATCAAGCCCTTAAAGAAATTGCCTTAGAGCAAGCCAAAAATCCAACTAAGGGTAAATAAGCTGAGGGAGTGACAACAAAGCTAAAAAGGATACAGGGTGTGGGGTGTGGGGTGTGGGGTGTGGGGTGTGGGGTTGAAGAAAGATAGTT
>NZ_CEYLVT010000440.1:0-2361 GCF_982860115.1 Moorena sp. | reverse complement strand
AATTTGACGGATAATTAAATTAAGCTCATTGCGCTTTCCTTGTTCTAATCCCTGTTCTAATCCTTGACGAATAATTCGTTGATAAACTACTGACTCTTGCATCATATCCTCCCGAAAATAGGCTTGAATTAACTGATCATCAAATTTCACCCCAGCCAACAGTTGTACGCAAGCAGATAGGTTACGCTGCTGTTGTCTATCTTCAATCATATCGATTCTGGCTGCTACCTGGGATAGCAAGGTTTCTGGCACTTCAGTTTGTGCTAATACTGCCAAGGGTAGTAATCCTGGGGTGGTAAGTAACGGTTGTGGATCACATTCCCAAATCCGAATCACCCGGTAGCGGAAGGATAGGTTCCTCTCAGTAAATTGATTGACAAATACTCCGGATAATCGGGTTGGTTTGAGAAAAATTATTACCTGTTCAATATCACAACGATACTGGCGATATAACCTGACCCAATAATCGAGCATCCGCAGGGGTAAGGGAGGTTCAGATTGGGGTAAGGTTTGAAATTCCAGATGCAAAATAGCATCAGCAACTCGCACAAAAAACAAGGCATCTGCCCGAATTGGTTCTGTGCTTAATTCCGTGTTGAGAATTTCGATATCCTCTGCTGGTTCTTGGTTAAACAACCAACGGGTAAAGGCTTGGGGATATTGTTCAACAAGATATTTTAGGGTACTGTCGTAAGTCATTTACCAAAGGGAACAGGGAACAGGGAACAGGGAACAGGGATTAGGGAGTAGCGATGCAGCGCGGTCTTGGGGGTTTCCCCCATGAGCGACTGCATCAAGACGGGAGTAGGGAAAAGGGAACAAAAATTATCGCAATTCATTTAGGATTGGTATTACATATAAAAGAAAACTATAGCAATTCTACGACTTTTAAGGTACAAATAGCTGGGTTTTAGGGAGCAGGGAATAGGCATGCTAGCAATACTCAATTAATAATTAATAATTAATTCTATAATAGCTTTTTTTATTACTCCTTAACTCTCCAAAATTTTTTTTTTAAACCCTTGACAAATAAAACTACAATGATTACAATAATCATTGTAAACCAAGTGGAAGTTTTTCACAATGTCAGACAACTTTACTCGCAATTTCAAGAAAAAACCCACTCAGCACACTCTCAAAGGGCCTCGTGAATCAGTAATCAATAGTATCCAGATGCTGTATTCCCTAGGTTATGCAGAAATCGCGGAGTGGACTCCTCTAGAAGCGACCGATATTCCAGGAGAAGTAATTACTACTATGACCAAGTATTGGTTGTTGCCATAACACCTTAATTTTCTGGGGGGGTTTCCCCCCCTTGGCCTTGGGTTTCGGAAATTTCTGACATATGTGATTGACATAGCCGTGGATAGTATTTCTACGGCTATTTTTTTTGGGTTTTAGGATATATAGTAGAAGTCAGAAGTCAAACTCTTGCGCTTATTTAGGTTTGAGACTTTTGTCATGTCCTAACTGCCCTAGAAACGCTATAGGTATTTAGAGGATATCTGAAAAGTTTTTTTATACTGATTTTTGCCCCCCTAGCCCCCCAAGCGAGCAATCCCTCGCTTGGGGGGAATAAGAGTCAATTTGCTTCTAAAAGTCCCCCAAAATTGGGGGATTTAGGGGGCTTGGATGTAGCCAATGAGACTTCTCAGACAACCTCTTAGATTAATGTAAAATCAATGTAAAAAAATCTAATAATTTTTTCAAGTTTATGGATAAACCTTCCCTATACCAGCAAGACTTCTATGCTTGGACTCAGCAGCAAGCCCAAGCACTGAAGCATAAGCAATTTTCTAAGCTTGATTGGCAGCATCTTGAGGAAGAAATTCAAGCTTTGGGAAGACAGGAATATCGGGAATTGGTAAGTCGCCTTTGCGTTCTGCTTGGTCATCTGCTCAAGTGGCAGTATCAACCAGAGAATCGTAGCCGCAGTTGGTTTTTGAGTATTAGAGAGCAACGTCGGGCAATTAAACGACATTTACGGCAAAACCCCAGCTTAAAGTCTCGCCGGTCGGAAGCAATGATGGATGGCTATGAAGCAGGTATTGACTTAGCTTTGCGGGAAACTAATTTGCCAATACGAACGTTTCCAGAAGCTTGTCTTTATTGCTTTGATGAGGTGATTGAGGAGAGTTTTTTGTGTGATACTAGCCAAGATTGGGAAAATTAGGTTGTTGGTTGAGTCAACAACGTTTAGGCGATATTGCTGATGCTTTTAAGGCAATAGGCAATCAGGGCTATTTCATTCTAAAAATGCGCTTGAGTGTGTCTAGTCCAAATTGGCAGTATCGCTGTGCTTGAGCCCTAACAGGGGGACAACGAGGCATGAAAGTCTTATGTAGTGAGAGATACAGCAGA
>NZ_CEYLVT010000439.1:0-2409 GCF_982860115.1 Moorena sp. | reverse complement strand
GACCAATCATTGCTCATTCCCCACGTTATCGAAACTGGGGAGTTGAATACCGAGAGCACGGAGATATAATGGTTTTTCAAGGAAGCGGAGAACCCGTTTTATCAGTTGGTCTTGGTTATAAAAAAGTTGGTATTGGCATTACAAATCCTACGGAAAAATTAGAGGTAGCTGGAACTGTTAAAGCCACTAGGTTTGTAGGGGATGGTTCTGGTTTAACTGGCATTAGGGCTGGCAGTGAAACCAAGTGGTCTGATGGTAGTAATAACAGTATTTACTATAACCATGGCAATGTAGGTATTGGTACAAATAGCACCTATGCTGAACTCACGGTTAACGGCTCAATCGGATTTGCCAACGGGACAGCCCCCATGATGTACATCCATCAAAGTGGTAAAAACAATGCACCTCGACCAATCATTGCTCATTCCCCATCTCATCGAAACTGGGGAGTTGAATACCGAGAGCACGGAGATCTAATAGTTTTTCAAGGAAGCGGAGAACCCGTTTTATCAGTTGGTCTTGGTTCTAAAAAAGTTGGTATTGGCACCAATAATCCTAGGCAGAAATTAGAGGTAGCTGGAACTGTTAAAGCCACTAGGTTTGAAGGGGATGGTTCTGGTTTAACTGGTATTAGGGCTGGTGGCACAAAGTGGTCTGATGGTGGTAGTAACAGGATTTACTATAATGCTGGCAATGTCGGCATTGGCACAAATAATCCTACTCAAAAATTAGAAGTGGCTGGAAGCGTCAAGGCCATTGCTACTAATACGGGCAATAGAACGGCCTATGGAGTTCAAAGCGTTGTAGGAGGCAATCGCAATGGCACTAAATTTGGTTTGTATGCACAAGCAACAGGTGGTACCAGTGGTAGCCGATTTGGTGTCTACGGTCATGCACAGGGTGGACAAACTCAATTTGGTGGCCATTTCACTGCTACTAATACCGGCAATACTACCGCCTTCGGAGTTCACAGCAGGGCAGGTGGCAATGGCAATGGCACTAAATTTGGTTTGCATGCACAAGCAACGGGTGGTACCAGTGGTGCCCGATTTGGTGTCAGGGGTATTGCCTCTGGGGGACAAACTCAATTTGGTGGCCATTTCACTGCTACTAATACCGGCAATACTACCGCCTTCGGAGTTTACAGCGAAGTAGATGGCAGTAAAAATGGCACTAAGTATGGTTTGCATGCACAAGCAACAGGTGGTACCAGTGGTAGCCGATTTGGTGTCTACGGTCGTGCCATTGCTGAGAATAATAGCAGTGCAATTGTATACGGTGTCTACGGTGTTGCCAGTGGTGGCAAGACTAGTTATGCTGGCTACTTCCAAGGTAATGCAAATGTAACAGGTAATTTAACCGCTAGCCGTGTCGGTATTGGCATCACAAATCCTACTGAAAAATTAGAGGTAAATGGAACTGTTAAGGCCACTAAGTTTGAAGGGGATGGTTCTGGTTTAACTGGGATTAGTGGCGACGGAAAGTGGCAGACCTTATCGGGTAACCATATTCGCTACAATGGCGGTGTTTTGGTTGGTAATTACCTTCTCCCTAGAACTAATGACTCCCAAGAAAGAGGAGTATCCGGTGCCAGCTTCGCCATAACAGAAACAGTAAAAAATATTCCGCGCTGCTACGGTGTTAGGGGTCATTTCCAGGGTTTTATAACTCTTAGAGAAGAGGATAACGATGACAAAAATCAAGCGGTTGATACGATTGAAGGGGGTACTGATCAACCTATTGATACCATTGAAGGAGACAAATCTCCACAGCCAATTCCAAAGCCAATTTTTTTAAAATCTGGATATGGTGGCTATTTCACTGCTATCAATGGTGGGGCATCTACTGTCTACGGAGTTTACAGTGAAGTAACAGGTCGTCAAGGAAGTACGTCCTATGGTGTTTACGGTAGTGCCATAGGTGCTGGCATAAACTATGCTGGCTACTTCAATGGTAGAGTGCATGTAACAGGTAATATAACAGCTAACAATATCCTACAAAGATCCTCACGAGAGTTCAAAGAGAATATTAATACCCTGGCAATAGAAGACGCCATAGAAACCCTGGAAAGACTCAATCCCGTCCAATTCAGGTACAAAGAAGATCACCAAAAAGAAACCCACATCGGATTTATTGCGGAAGATGTGCCGGATTTAGTGGCCAGTCATGATCGGAAAACCCTCAGTCCGATGGATATCGTGGCGGTTTTAACTAAAGTGGTGAAGGAGCAAAACAATACGATTTCCTTGCTAATGGAGAAGGTACAAACTTTGGAACAGAAAAGTCAATCTAGCGCTTTTTAGCCTAATCAGCTAAACAGAATTTTTTACTTCTTCCCTATTCCCTGCTCCCTGCTCCCTGCTCCCTGCTCCCTGCTCCCTGCTCCCTATTCCCTATTCCCTGTTCCCT
>NZ_CEYLVT010000438.1:0-2416 GCF_982860115.1 Moorena sp. | reverse complement strand
ATGCTTTGGATCATGCCTTCATAGTATTGTCCTAAGCAACTCTTTCTCTGCTATATAGGGAATAGGGGATCTGGGCACAAGGGATCTGGGAAGCAGCGGATCTAGTTAGAACCATTAAGGAATAAGAAATAGTAGATGTACCCTGAGTGATCCCTCAGTTACCCGCTGGGGATTTTTTTTGTTCACTCTGGTCTCAACCAATCTATCAGTTCTATGTGGGATAGCCATCTTGGCTGTCTCCTTAGGGTAAGCATTTCTAATTTCTTCCGGAGCGAGACAGAGTAATGAAGGAATAAGAAATAGTAGATGCACCCTGACTCATCCCTCAGCTAACCGCTGGGGATTTTTTTTGTTTAATCTTGTCTCAAGCAATCTATTAGTTTTATTTGGCTTAATCATTTCTAATTTCTTCCGGATCGAGACAGAGCAATGAAGGATTAAGAAATAGTAGATGCACCCTGACTCATCCCTCAGCTACCCGCTGGGGATTTTTTTTTGTTCAATTTTGTCTCAACCAATCTATCACTCCTGATCAATGCGTAAGCGTTTTGAAACAAGAGTTGTCAAAGCATTTCGGAGAGGGGGTTTCTAGCCTAATGGCTAATATTGTACGTATCTCGATCCCAATATCTGGAAACTAAAAAATGAGGAATCACAGTAGTACATAACTACTATCAAAAAGAATTATTATCAAACCAAAATGGCTGGCACTGGGGGGGGCGGAATGTGGGTTGATCAATTTCTTTAAATGATTTACTATTTCCCAGGGAGATTCAGTTGTATTGATTTTTGCTGAATCCTTTTACCTCTAGGTCATTAGGAGTGCTGATGAGAAAGTTTACTGCTTTGTTTGCTTTAATTTGTCTTTGTTTGTGGATGTTGTTTCAAGCTCCTGCCTTAGCTGAAACCCGATCCATGCTTGACTACAAGGTCACGCCAGAGGTGATCTACGGCAAAGGGGATGTTATCGTCGAAGACGATGAAGGGGATGATAAATTGGATACTATCAACTTGTGGATGGATGTCTACGAGCCCCTTGAAGACACGGAAGAAAAAACGGAAGAAAAACCACGACCCGCTATCATTTTTACCCACGGCGGCTCGTTCCATCGTGGCAGTCCACGCTACACCTACGACGAAGGTGGCGCGCAAGACACCTCCCCGGGGGATTATTGCCGAAAGTTTGCAACGCGGGGCTACGTTTGCTTCGCAATCACTTATCGACTGATACCTGACAACCCAGTAGCGTCGGACTACCCGCCAGAGGATATCGACATGACGAACGTCGAAATCATGATCGATCAGCTGAATAAGGTTCGTAAAATAATGTGCCTCGATCCCCTGGATCCTAGCGATCCTGAAGACATGAAACTTATCACCGATGGGGTGCTGTCGGCTGCCGAAGACCTGCGTACGGCCGTCAAGCATATCCGCAACTCAGCTGAGACGTACAATATCGATCCAGAGCGCATTGTCCTCGGTGGATTTTCTGCCGGAGCCTTAACAACTTTGAACGTTGCCCATGGTATGCACGAACCGGTAGCAGCTGCTTTCTTGCTGTCGGGTACTATCCTTGGCTTCGACATCCTCAACACGGTAACAGAATCATCGGATAGCCCGCCGATCCTCCTGTTCCAAGGCCAGAACGACCTGGAAGGCTATTTCGTTTCAATGCCCATTCTGATTGAGCATTACAAGAAAGTTGGTGTTCGATATACCTTTGCCTGGGTCCCCGCCTTCGGCCACTTCTACACTTCAGGGGCAACCAGCCTCTCTGGAGACGGTTCAAAGATGTCGATTGACGAACGGATTATGCAGTTTCTTGAGGAGACCTGGGCGGATTTGTAAATAACGTCAATCCCCCGCTTGCCCCATGGTTCGTAGAAAAGAGCTGTTTTGCCATATTGTTCCGGATCTAGATAGAGCAATGAAGGATTAATAAATAGTAGATGCACCCTGACTCATCCCTCAGCTACCCGCTGGGGATTTTTTTTGTTTAATCTTGTCTCAACCAATCTATCAGTTATATTTGGCTTACCCATTTCTAATTTCTTCCGGAGCGAGACAGAGCAATGAAGGATTAAGAAATAGTAGATGCACCCTGACTCATCCCTCAGCTACTCGCTGGGGATTTTTTTTGTTCAATTTTGTCTCAACTAATCTATTAGTTCTATTTGGCTTACCCATTTCTAATTTCTTCCGGAGCGAGACAGAGTAATGAAGGAATAAGAAATAGTAGATGCACCCTGACTCATCCCTCAGCTAACCGCTGGGGATTTTTTTTGTTTAATCTTGTCTCAAGCAATCTATTAGTTTTATTTGGCTTAATCATTTCTAATTTCTTCCGGATCGAGACAGAGCAATGAAGGATTAAGAAATAGTAGATGCACCCTGACTCATCCCTCAGCTACCCGCT
>NZ_CEYLVT010000437.1:0-2476 GCF_982860115.1 Moorena sp. | reverse complement strand
AGGGAGTAGGGAGTAGGGAGTAGGGAGTAGGGAGTAGGGAGTAGGGAGTAGAAATATGAAAAAACTATCATTTGTAATTGCAATCGCATTAACGTGCTTTGTTCCATCCGGGGAAGCCTTATCAAATTCTGTTGTCATCACACCCGATTCCCGATTCCCGATTCCCGTTCCCCTCCTGGGAGGGGTTAGGGGTGGGTTCCGATTCCCGTTCCCCTCCTGGGAGGGGTTAGGGGTGGGTTCCGATTCCCTAGACCAACAAGCCCAACAACTCTATGAAACAGGGCAATACCAAGAGGCTATCCCGTTGTTGGAGCAAATGATTAGTAACTACAGCGACAGTAGCGACCTTATTGGTGAGATTAATTCCTTAGTAAATCTAGCGTTAGTTTATCAACGTTTGGGAGATATAGCACAAGCTAAACAGACACTATCCCAGAGTTTTACTAAACTATCACAACTCCATAATACCAAGGAACGTCAACAATTACAAGCCCAAATTCTGTCAGTCCAAGGACAAGTATACTTATCTTTAGGTCAAGGGGAAAAAGCCTTATCAAATTGGGAGCAAACTAGTGCTATTTACCAAGACCTAGGAGACCTAAATAGATTGACGGAAAGTCAGATTTACCAAGTGCAAGCCTTACGAGTATTGGGGTTGTATAATCAAGCCACTAAAACCTTAACTCAAATCAAGGAAACTATCCAAGAGCAACCGGATAGTCTACTCAAAAGTAGAGCCCTCCAATACCTAGGTGATGTGTTCAGGAGAGTGGGAAAATTCAATGAATCTCAAGCAATTTTACAACAAAGTTTAGCCATAGCCGAAACATTACCAAATCAGACCTTGATTGCTGAAAATCTGCTCAGTTTAGGAGATACAGCTAGATTAAAAGGTGAAACAGAAGACGCTTTGGATTTCTATCAACGGGTTGTGGAGGAATCTCCCTTACCCCATCTGAAGATTCAGGGACAATTAAATCAACTGAGTGTCTTGATAGCTAAACAAGAGTGGTCAGGAGCCAGAGCGTTATTGCCAGCTATCGACTATACCTTAAGGACATTATCTCCCAGTAAAACCGCAATCAATGCTAGAATTAAGCTAGCCAAAACCCTGTTCAAATCTGAAAACACACAACTAAAAACTCCCAAATCCCTGGCTACTTATCTCGCCGATGCAATTAAGCTAGCTAGGAATTTAGGAGATAAAAGAGCGGAAGCTGAAGCCATCGGTAATTTGGGGACTTTATACGAAAACCAATCACGTCTTGATGAAGCCCAAGACTTAACCGAAAAAGCCTTACTAATTGCTCAAGAAATCAATGCTCCGGATTTAGCTTATCAATGGCAATGGCAACTGGGGAGAATCCTTAACCTCAAACAGGATAAAAAAAACGCGATTGACCTAAGGTCACGCTACGCGATCGCCGCCTATTCTCAATCCGTGCAAACCCTCCAATCGATCCGTAGTGACCTAGTCGCGATTAGTAGCGATGTTCAGTTTGGGTTTCGAGAAAGCGTCGAACCAGTCTACCGAGAATTAGTAGGACTACTCCTAGAACCCAATGCATCTCAAGAAAACCTCAAACAAGCACGAGATGTAATTGAATCCCTGCAACTCGCGGAACTAGATAACTTCTTTCGGGATGCCTGTTTGGATGCTAAACCCGTTAATATCGACGAAATAGACCCCAACGCCGCTATCTTCTATACCATTATCTTGCCAGACCGGCTGGAAGTAATTGTTACCTTGCCGGGACAACCTCTGCGCCAGATCACCACTAACTTACCTCAAACAGAAATAGAAAAACAACTCGCTTCGGTAAGGAGAAATATTACTAGGCCTTGGCAAGATCTTCAAAAGGAAAACTTACAAAAAATAAACGATTGGTTAATCGGCCCGATTGAAGCCGAACTAGCCAACAGTAACATTCGCACTTTAGTATTTATCTCCGATGGGGCTCTGCGCAATCTTCCCATGTCCGTGCTTTATGACGGGGAAGACTATTTGATCGAGAAATATAGTATTGCGGTAGCGCCTAGTTTACAATTAATCGACTCTCAAGCCAATGTCAGACAAAACGTTTCGGCTCTGACTGCTGGAGTGACGGAAGTTCGTCCCCATCGTCCCAATTTAGGAGCACTTCCTGGGGTGAAGGAAGAATTAGAAAATATCAAGGCCGAAGTTCCCTCATTGATTCTACTCAATGAATCCTTTACTGAATCTAACTTCAATACAGAAGTTAATACCTCTGCTTATGAAGTGGTTCATCTCGCCACTCATGGTGAATTCAGTTCAGTAGCGGAAGAAACCTTTCTGCTGACCTGGGACGACGTGATCAATCTCAATGAATTAAATACTCTGATCTCAGCGGATCAAAAGCAAAAAAATCCCATCGAATTACTCGTCCTCAGTGCTTGTCGGACAGCCGCAGGAGACTCCCGAGCGGCGTTGGGATTGGCTGGAGTAGCAGTGCGA
>NZ_CEYLVT010000436.1:0-2500 GCF_982860115.1 Moorena sp. | reverse complement strand
AATCCTACAAACTTTACATACCAAGCATTTCAGGCTGTTTCGTCGCCCCCCCAGGCATTATTGACTATTTGCCAGCCTTGGAAAATATGCGAAATGTCTATGACTATGCAGGTTATAACCTCCATGTCTGTCTGATTTGTGATGGTTATGAAATGGCTGATAAAAACGTAGGGGTATTTGCCAGCACAGCAGGTAATGCAGAAGTAGTTTTTCCTCTGGGTTGGTTTACTTCTGAAATTACTTTATTTACCCAAGGATTGTTCGAGGTAAACGATGAATTGCAACAAAAAATAAAACAACAGGGTTATCAAATCATAGAAACCCCAGTTGAGCAATTTTTAGGGGAAGACCATCAGATGACTGGAGTGGAATTAACGGATGGTCGAGTAATTGAGTTGGAAGCTGGCTTGATTTCCATGGGCTCCAAATACCATGCCGAATATCTAGACACATTTGATCTCGAGAAGACGGGAGGGAATCTGGTTACAGATAAGATGGCCCGCACTTCCCATCCTCGTATCTTTGCCATTGGTGATTTAAAGGTAGGACTGAATCAGGTTGTCATTGCTGCTGCCGATGGAGCATTAGCAGCTACTCAAATTTGGCGCGACATCCGTGTCCTGTCAGGCTCCCAAAACCCCTAATACCGATAGGGTTTATTATACAGACGGGAGGTGTTTTCCATCTTTTTGTGTTATAGATTCAAGCTATGGTCTGTTTATTGAGGGGGAACCCTAACATCTCTCGTTGTTGCAAATAAAGTTGAGCCACTCGCCTTGCTAGATTGCGAATTCTACCGATATAACGAGTTCGCTCAGTCACTGAAATCACACCCCTAGCGTCCAGTAAGTTGAACGTGTGAGAACACTTCAGAACGTAGTCTAGTGTAGGCATAACAAGTCCTCGTGTGCTGAGTTGTTCTGCCTCTTGCTCATAAAGACCAAATAGCGTGAACAGTAAATCTGGGTTAGAGGATTCAAAATTATAAGTACATTGTTCAACTTCTCCCTGAAGGTGAACATCTCCATAGCTAATTTGGTCATTCCACTGGATTTTAGTAAAAGCCTCTACTTCCTGGAGATACATAGCTAATCGTTCCAAACCATAGGTGATCTCAATGGGTACAGGACGACAATCAATGCCACCACACTGTTGGAAGTAAGTAAATTGAGTAATTTCCATGCCATCTAACCAGACTTCCCAGCCAACTCCCCAAGCCCCTAGGGTAGGAGATTCCCAATTGTCTTCAACAAAGCGAATGTCATGGTCTTCAGGACAAATCCCTAAAGCTTTGAGGGAATCTAGGTAAATGTCTTGAATATTATTCAGTGACGGCTTGATCAGTACTTGGTATTGGTAGTAGTGCTGGTAGCGATTCGGGTTTTCGCCGTAGCGTCCATCGGTGGGTCTTCGGCATGGTTCAACATAAGCAACTGACCAGGGTTCTGGACCAATAGCTCTCAAGAATGTATGAGGACTCATGGTCCCTGCTCCTTTCTCTGTATCGTAGGACTGGGCAATCAAGCAACCATGTTTTGCCCAGAATTGATTCAATGTTGCAATCACTGATTGAAAATTCACTGACACCTCCAGTGTTGGGTAACGGTAACTTATGGCCAAGACATTTCTTGATGCAAAGGGCGAGTGGGGAGGGGCTGTGTGGGTCACGCCGTGATTCTCCTTTCTCTTTTGGAGACGCTGCACGAACAGAAATACTAAGTAAACGCACCTGTCTTGATGCAGTCGCTTATGGGGGGAACCCCCGCATGAAGGCGCTGCATCGCTGTAAGCGCCGTGGAAACCACGCCAGTTGCTAATGGGTTAAACCCTATAATAAACCCATGTTTTCCCTAACAGCATCCTGCATCCCTATAGTTTATTCTGGCGCACATGCCTTGTCAGAGCGAGGTTAGTAAGTTGTTCAACAATGGATTTCATGGTGGCAGTGCAAAGGGCTCTTCATTAATGTTGCCTCTGAATGGGAACAGCCACTACTTACCAATTAATCCTGGACAGTTACCGTAAATCCAGGTTAATTTCCCGTTTCACTCAGCAGCATCGGAGCTGTTATCCCAATACGCACTTACAGCCAAGATCGACAGACAAGCCCGTCACCAGGTATGTATCTAAAGATATACAAGAATTCCCGAAATAATTCTCCCGACTCCCAGGGCGTGCGTTTACAGTCGTCGAATTAAATTAGTCACGGGTCGCACCGCTCCCGACTTCCGACTCCCGACCTATAATCTAACGAACCTACCTCCGTAAGCTTCACCCTCTTCCAGTGATCAGACCTCGTAAACGGATTGAAAAAAAATTTCTTTAAATTTCCAAACCCTTGATATACATAGACTTCAAGGATTTATCCCCAAAAAAGTTTCGGGTTTAGGTTGACAAACGCTTTTTTACCCTCTACATTAGTAAATGGCGATGAGGACAGCGAAACGCACCGCACCGCCCCGAACCAAGAAAAATCTATAGTTTGAGAGCCAATATACGG
>NZ_CEYLVT010000435.1:0-2514 GCF_982860115.1 Moorena sp. | reverse complement strand
TCCCTACTCCCTACTCCCTACTCCCTACTCCCTACTCCCTACTCCCTACTCCCGATTAGCTACTTAATAACTGTTGTTTAGCATAAATATTTTTCATATGCTTCTTAACGGTATTGGTAGTAATATAAAGCCGAGCGGCAATTTCTTTGTAAGACAGTTTATCTTTCTTAAGCAACCAAACTTCAGCTTCTCGGTTAGTTAATCCATATTTTTTAGCATCAGTAATAGCAGCATTGTAGCTAGAAATATGGCGATTTTCTAAAGTGACTAACAGATAGGGCTGTGGTTGATTATCCAAGGCTAACCATCTGACCCTAACTCGAAAGGTTACTGAATTATCGGTTTTAATTTCCGACTCAAGAATCATTTTTTGCCCAGAAAACCAATCGCGACTATCAATTAACGCTTCGCACACTCGCCAAATTGACTCAGGGATAGAACTCATCTGTGACTTATCTTGACAAAGTTGACGACAAATGCTAATCCCACGTTCATTAGCATGAACCCACTTTCCTTGAGACGTCAGAATCAAGACACCGTCAACAAACCCTTCAAGAATAGCTTGTAGAAGAAATTGAGAGTTTTTCGATTGTAAACTAGCAACCTGAGACTTATTTTCTGAATGACTGAGCTGATTGGCCGAAGGCCACGCTACGCGATCGAAACGTTTAACGTGCTGGTTAATCTGGGACTGTAAGCTATACATGTTGAATCTCCTTCAATACCCATAACCCATGCGAATTACCCAAGAACTCTATACAGAGATGGCTGAATTGAGTAACTCGTCATGGCTTACTTATACAGTCATTTTTATAGGCGAACTCCTGTAGCTACAATGAGCAAGCTACAGATTTCCGAAGTTCGTTGCATTTGTTTGCAATCAAGGGTAGCCGGGTGAAGGGACCGGAAGGAAGGTGAAGTTTTTCTACAGTTATTGGTTTTTTAGTTTTGTGCAGTAAAAATCCGAAATTCTACTGTTTAGGGGTGTTGCTCTATATATATCTATCTCAATAAATACCATTAGATTACGGCAATGTGTAGAAATTGTGAATGGGCTAGCTAAGCCAAGTCATGAAACTACCTTGCCACAATTTTGTCACTCTATTACACGATCCATGAGCAATGAATCCAGCATTTATCGATGAGTGGTTTCCGGATGAGTTACAAGACAACTATATATATAAACTGATCACCCCACGACGGGTCGGTTTAACTCGCTGTCGGGCAGAGTATTTCGTGCGATTGTGGGCTTATCTACTCCTCAAGCAACAGGAATTGAGTGGTCGCTTAAGAAAACCCCTGACCCAATTGACCATACCGAAAGGGTTTGTGCCCTGTACTAATCGAGAAGCGGCAGAACTGTTCTATGCTAACAAAGACCGAGGAAGCGATCGCGCTGCTGGGATGATGATTGATATCCTAGTGGATCTCGGATTAATTGATAAACTCTTTGATGGCAATACGATTTGTATCAAAATTCGCCCTGTTGCCCATTTAACATCATCTAACCCATTACCTGAGGCCATACAGTTCCAAGTTGATGGCTTTAACCCCCGCACTGATGCTGTGATCGTGGCGAATTTCTTGGCTCGCAACTACAACTGGATGAGTAATACAACCAATTATATCCCCTTCAAAATTACCAAGCTGCTACGGAGCTGGGCACATCAATACCCGAGTAGTATGCGAGTGCTACGTCGCTGTGATACCTCTGCTCCCGTTGGATTCTATATGCTCTATCCCACCGCCAGTGAGTGTGAGGAAAAATTCTTTCTTCCTGCTAGCAATAGCCTCTATTTGAGTTCCACCTCCACTATCGACCCCCTAAAAATGGCTACCCCGGGAAATCCGGATTGTACTTCGGTCTTAGTCAGGAGTTGGATGATTGATACTCCTTATATAACTCACCAGAATGTCTGTCGATTCCTGGAGGATGTGCAGCAAACCCTAGTGGGTATGAAAGCTGATTTTCCCAACCTTTGGGATTTATACGCCATGACCATCCATCCCAGTTATCAAGAGCTGTCAATGGCCATAGGATTTCAGAAAATCGGTGATCAGAGCAATTCCTCTGTGTCATGGCTGTATACATCAGTAGACCAATTTTTGAATCTAGCCATGGCAAAGGCCATATCAAAACTGGAATTTAGGTGGAATGGCCCTGACTCAAGACTGACCGGGTGACAAGCTGCTTGAAAATATCATTTTAATAGTTTGGTGGAACAGGCATCGTTGTGGAACCGTCAAGTTGCTGGAATCTGCATATTCGTGGAACGGGCATCTTGCCCGTTTCATTTTTCGGGCTAGCAATTAACTATGACGGTGGGCAGTGGATCAGACACATAATGAAGCTTGCAAAGGGCTTTGCTAAGCACTGCCCACCCCAGGATTCTGAGGTTGGGTCACTCAAGTAATGGATAGCAGTAGAGTGGGCATCCTGCCCGCGCGGAAATAAGGAGGAAACTGGCAAGATGCCAGTTCTACGCAAGATGCCAGTTCTACGCAAGATGCCAG
>NZ_CEYLVT010000434.1:0-2540 GCF_982860115.1 Moorena sp. | reverse complement strand
GAATTTAGAATTTAGAATTTAGAATTTAGAATTTAGAATTTAGAATTTAGAATGAAGAATTTAGTGCGTACCCGTAACGTATAGTGGGTCAAAAATCCCTAAATAGTGGTAAAGGTGGTAAGTGTGGGGAGGGAAAGAAAAAAAAATGAGCGATCACAAAATTATAAACTAAGCGATCGCTACATCCAAAACAAGCAATCTGTCCAGTATTTTACCATTCGGAAACCTTAAGCTATCCACTATCAGCTATCAGCTAATGCACTAAGCGCACGCCTGAATGCTTACCCGAAACCTGGACAGGCTACGGGATGCTATTGAAGAGCCGGTACTGGAACGCCCTAAAAAACTTTAACAAAACTCGCGGAATTCCCCACCCTCTTCCAGGGTGTTGAAGTTACCGTAAGTAGAGGGTCGCCTTTAAGGTTGGTCGGCTATGGGAAAAAGGGTTAAAACTGTTTGATTAAGGCTCCACTCTACTAAGGTGCGCGTCTCTAGGATGGATAGCGAGACAGAAAATTTCTTTTATCCCTTGACACCTTACTGTGAAATATATATAATATTAAGCAGGGTCGATAACAAGTTTGAGTGCAATGAAACATAAAGCCGTCAAAGTTAGAATTTATCCCACACAAGAGCAAATTCAAGTGTTAGCTCAGCATTTTGGATGCGCTCGTTGGTGGTGGAACTATGCTTTGAATCAGTGCATAGAAACCTACAAAGAAACTGGCAAGGGGCTAAAACAATCTGCACTCAACTCTATGTTGCCAAAGCTCAAAAAACAAAAAGAGACTGAATGGCTAAAAGATTGTTACTCTCAGGTTTTGCAATCCGTGAGTCTCAATCTTAGTCGTGCATATCAAAATTTCTTTGAGGGTAGGGCTGAATATCCTAGGTTCAAATCATATCATCATCGCCAATCAATTCAGTATCCCCAGAACGTAAAACAAGTTGGCAACTACTTGAAGTTCCCTGGAAGATTAGGCATTATCAAAGCAATAATCCATCGACCACTAGATGGAGAAATGAAAACTGTAACCGTTAGCAAGACTCCATCTGGAAAATATTATGCTTCGGTGTTAATGGAATATGAGCCGGATGATTTGCAGCCTTCCACAAAAGGAAATGTTATCGGAATTGATTTGGGTATTAAGGATTTTGCTATTACCTACGATGGCGAAAAGACTTCCAAGTTTGGGAATCCAAAGCACTTAGCCAAGTCCGAAAAGAAACTGACTAAAAAACAGCGTATCGCTGCCCGAAAGAAAAAAGGCAGCAATGGACGCAAAAAGGCCAGAAAGATTGTAGCCAAGGTATACGAACGGATTAGAAATGTCCGCCAAGACTACCTGCATAAACTATCTAGAAAGATAGTTGACAACAACCAAGTGGTGGTAGTCGAGAACCTAAATGTCAAGGGCATGGTTCGTAACCATAAATTAGCTAAAGCAATATCTGATCTGGGTTGGGGAACCTTTGTAAACTTCCTGTCTTATAAGTGCGAAAAAGAAGGAAAGGTATTAGTTGAAATAAACCGATGGTTTCCTAGTTCCAAAACCTGCTCTAATTGTCATTACCGAATCAAGGAGTTGCCACTGGATGTCAGGGCTTGGACTTGTCCAAGTTGTGGAACTCACCACGACAGAGATGGTAATGCGGCAAAGAATATTAGAGCAGAAGGGATCAGAATGCTATCCTCCTCTGGGACGGGGGAGGTCAACGCCAGTGGAGAAGAAGTAAGACCAAGACGTGGACGCCCGTCCAAGTTAAGGCATTCTTCCGTGAAGCTGGAAGCCCCGACTTCAAAGAAGTAAGTCGGGGTAGTTCACGCTAGAAACTGTAGGATTAAAGTCAGTAACTGCGAATGGCACGATGGTTAAAACCACCTCCAAACTCACGTTTGACCAATACCTGGAATACGACGACTGTACAGATAACCGTTATGAACTGGTTGATGGGGAGTTAGTACAATGGAATAAAATAAGCTGACCACTGACCGCTGACCACTGACCGCTTACATTACCTTTTGCATCCTAAACCGTTCAAACCCTACCCCACTTAGGAATACAGTCTCCGGTTCAATAATAGTAAATCCCTGTTTCAGAAAGAAATACTTAGAAATTCTGCTAGCTTCAGTATAGAGACAACTAACCCCTTGCTTTAACGCTTCATGTTCTAAGTGTTGGTAAATCGCTGTAGCATAACCCTGGCGAGAGTAGTCTTTTGCCGTAAACAGTAAATCAATGTGATTAGCGGGATGTAATTGACCAAAAGCCGCCATCTTATTGCCATCAACCGCAACAAGTGTTATTCCCATACTCAGCCGTTTCGTAAACTGGTCGGTATCCTTAGGATAGGATGACCAAATCTCTACTTGTTTACTATCATAAGCCTCTGAAGCTATCTCCATGATAGCATTTTTGTAGACATCGACAATATCGTTTGTATCTGATACTTGGTAGTTACGGATTAACATCTTTTTCTCGGATATCCCGATTCCCGATTCCCGATTCCCGATTCCCGATTCCCGATTCCCGATTCCC
>NZ_CEYLVT010000433.1:0-2557 GCF_982860115.1 Moorena sp. | reverse complement strand
TTGGTGGCCCGAGGTGAAAGTGGCTTAATCAGGGGCATTCAACCCGACATGATATTAGTTATAGAAACTAAAAACAGTCTAGGTGCGCTTTCCGTTGGCGAATTAAATTCGCCACGGGTCGCACCTGCTGATGTATCCGTTGGGTTACCTCAATTACTGACCTATGCCTATAAGAGTTTAGACCATCAAGACTCAGTTTGGGGACTATCGACTAACGGATACATTTATCAGTTTATTTATATCCAAGCTGGCAATCCTCCGATTTATCAGTTGATGCCAGTATTAAACCTGATGGAATCGGAGTCATCGATTAAATTACTACAAGTTATTAAAGCTATAGCGCTCCTATAGCATTTCCATTTGATTTGTGAACATACTCCCTAGCGACTATGTTCGCTCTCCAAATCGAGCCAATAATTCTAGTCGAGACAAATGTAAGAGTAGGGGGGTAAATTCTTCTGGAGAGAGTGCCATCAATGGCTCAATAATTGCCAGCAGTTCCTGGTCTAGTTCACCAAAACGGCTACGCAATAAGTAGGTGACCATACTACGGCGTTCGTTTTGCCTACCTTGGACTAGTCCTTCTTGTTTGCCCTCGACTAGTCCCTCTTGTTTCCCTTGGACTAGTCCTTCTTGTTTCCCTTGGACTAGTCCCTCTTGTTTCCCAAGCTCGGTAGCCAATTCCAGTCGTTGTTGATATATCTGAGATAATTGCATGATTAACTTCCGGTCATCTTCTTCTAGGTTTTGATTTTGTTTGATACGTGCCTCTAAGATTGCCAGCATGTCATATACTAATTCTAGGATATTGTCTTTGTGCTGACTCCCGTTCGGTAGGGATTTCAATTCCTCAATTGCTTGCTGTTGCACTCTACCTCTACCAAGAATTCTCAGCCATAAGGTTTCCGGAGTAACTGGTAGTTGGTGAATCGCTACAATTGCCGTATACAAGGATTTCCCGAGAAAGTACATCCCCCTGGGATAATTAACTAGATCTGCTTGGAAATTGAAGCTTTCTAAAAACTCTGCCGAAGCCGTTGGGGAGAGAATCCATAAACGAGGCAGTTCTGTCACCCTAACTTGGGCATTAGTGCGCTTAGCCTGACGGAAAACTTGACCATGAACCTGGGCCAGTTTACCGATACAACTGAGCACCTCAAATTTACTGACTGGGTTGCGGAACGGTTCAAAAATAGCAGGGGTTGTGGCCAGTTTTCCGAGTAATCCCAAGCTTTGTCCATTGGTTTCTAGTGGCTGAGATGGCAAAAAGTAAACATCAATTTCTTGAACTTCCCCAGGCACTTTCCAGCTCGTTTCCACTTTACCCAGGGGGTCGAGGAGTTCTTTCAGACATTGTTTGGCAAACTGGTCATGGACGTTTCTGGTCATGGAACACCCTCAGGACTATTGATTTAATTAGTAGTTAATTACTAGTTAAGTAATCAGCCAAAACTCCTTCTCCACGAGCTAGTCAACCGGCACGATATTGGGGATTAATCACCTAATTTAGCTCTCCAAATCGAGTCAATAATTCTAGTCGAGACAATTGTAATAGTAGGGGGGTAAATTCCTCTGGAGACAGTGCCATCAATGGCTCAATGATTGCCAGCAGTTCCTGGTCTAGTTCACCAAAACGGCTACGCAATAAGTAGGTGACCATACTACGGCGTTCGTTTTGCCTACCTTGGACTAGTCCCTCTTCTTTGCCCTGGACTATTCCCTGGACTAGTCCCTCTTGTTTCCCAAGCTCGGTAGCTAATTCCAGTCGTTGTTGATATATCTGAGATAATTGCATGATTAATTCCCGGTCATCTTCCTCAAGGTCTTGATTTTGTTTGATACGTGCCTCTAAGATTGCCAGCATGTCATATACTAATTCTAGGATATTCTCTTTGTGCTGACTGCCGTTTGGTAGGGATTTCAATTCCTCAATGGCTTGCTGCTGCACTCGACCTCTACCGAGAATTCTCAACCATAAGGTTTCCGGTATCACTGGCAGTTGGTGAATCGCCACAATTGCCGTATACAAGGATTTCCCCAGAAAGTACATCCCCCTGGGATAATTAACTAGATCTGCTTGGAAGTTGAAGCTTTCTAAAAACTCTTCGGAAGCGGTTGGGGAGAGAATCCATAAACGAGGCAGTTGGGTGACCGTAACTTGGGCATTAGTTCGCTTAGCCTGACGGAAAACTTGACCATGAACTTGCGCCAGTTTACCGATACAACTGAGCACCTCAAATTTAGTAACTGGGTTGCGGAACGGTTCAAATATGGCAGGAGTTGTGGCCAGTTTTCCGAGTAATCCCAGGCTTTTTCCATTGGTGGTTAGTGGCTGAGATGGCAAAAAGTAAACATCAATTTCTTGAACTTCCCCAGGTACTTTCCAGCTTGTTTCCACTTTCCCCAGGGGATCGAGGAGTTCTTTCAGACATTGTTTGGCAAATTGGTCATGGACGTTTCTGGTCATGGAACACTCTAAAGACTATAGGAAAGGGAATAGGAAATAGGGAATAGGGAGTAGGGAGTAGGGAGTAGGGAGTAGGGAGTAGGGAGTAGG
>NZ_CEYLVT010000432.1:0-2562 GCF_982860115.1 Moorena sp. | reverse complement strand
GCACAAGCCGCTGAATTACTTGGTGTTTCTGCCACTCGCGTCCGTTACCTTCTGGGCAAAGGCAGAGTTAAAGGGGCTTATAAGGTGGGTAGAACTTGGGTGATTCCGTTGTTTGATGGTATGCCGGTGGTGACTCCTGGCACTCGCGGACCAAAACGGAACTGGTCAAAGCGTACAAATTACACTAAGGCTGTGATCCACGTTAATCAGAAAGTGATTCGCCAAAATCTCAAGACCGGGGAGCGTAATCCTGTGATTACGGTGAAGCGAGGCTCTAAAAATGTTTACGGTCATACGGTAGAGGTCAATGGCCCGTGTCGGGTGATGTATCGTCCAGATGATCCCCTCAAGTGTGGAGCACGGGTGTGGATTGAGACGATTTCTGATTTTGAAGTAATATCGGCTTGATGGGATGGGATGTGAATGCGTTCGCGTAGCGTGACCATAGGTCAATCGCATAAGCGCGGAAGCTGAGGCCTATGGCCACGCTTTGCGAACGCTTCATCGCGTAGCGTGACCATAGGTCAATCGCATAAGCGGCGATCGCTTCATGGGTTCACTCAGCCTCCCATTAGTCTACATAGTCATTTACTTTATTATGCCAAGGTTGAATTGTGTTTTTAAATGTTCGCCATTCGTCATAAACCTCTTTGAAAAGAGGATTATCTTTGGCATATGAATTCAAGATTGCATCAGTTTTTGCTTTAGCCGTTCTCATGATTTCCGGACTAAACTGCTTAACCTCAGGAAAAAAATTAGATCGTTGTATTTCTTTTAGTTGTTTACCATTTTCCTGATCGTACTCAGCCAAAATTTCAAGAAGAGTTTCATGGCAAGCAGCCTTAAATATTGCTTGATAGTGAGGTCGCAGTTTATTCCAGGCATCCAAGTTTACTTGTATATCAAAAATCGTACCAGGTTCCCACCAACCTGGATAATAATAATATTTAGTATGTTTGTTTAAGCCTAATGCTACGTCATCATGAGGACCGTTCCACTCAGCAGCATCAATCTTCCCTTCTATTAGTGCTCCACTAATTTCCTTGGGTCGACGTGCTTTACCTCGTCTGTGTTTATCCGTTTTTACACCAAATGCCGTTAAGACCTCCGCCCCCAGTCCAGGAATACGCAT
Source organism: Moorena sp. (assembly GCF_982860115.1). Classification (NCBI taxonomy): domain Bacteria; kingdom Bacillati; phylum Cyanobacteriota; class Cyanophyceae; order Coleofasciculales; family Coleofasciculaceae; genus Moorena; species Moorena sp. The sequence continues at coordinate 1,430 of NZ_CEYLVT010000432.1, read as the reverse complement.
TACCAATCCGTTAAAATCATCGATTGAGTTTATCTCCTTGTTGAACCATCCTCCCATTTGCCCACCCGTTGCTGCGACTGGAAAGGGAATCACGTTTAAATTTAAGTCTGACCTTTGATAAATACTCTGCATAAAAGTTAACTCATCATTTTGGTATTTTTTGTAAGATAGCCAAGCATTTTGCTGTTGAGTATTTAGTCCGAATGGAATAGCTGAACCAAAAAAAAGAGGTCTATATTTTTCTTTATTGTAGTAGATACCATTATAGGCGCAGTCTAGAGCTCCATCACTAACTTTTTCAAGGATTGAATCTGTATCTATATTTGTTTGTGCTTGTGTATCTATGTCAATAATAAACCGACCCTTTGTCATGTTATAAATCTTATCCTTGAGCCTTCTTGGAGCTTGAGAAAGAATAATTTCGTCTGTTTCTTCTCCCAAGAAGCTAATCATTGTCCATTTGACATCTGGAACTTGATAGAAGTACCACCCCCCCAACACAGTCACTATTAATACAACTACGATAATTATAGGAGATAATTTACGTTTAGGGTTCTTGACCCAACGTTTAATCCGTTCGTAAACATCTTTTATAAAGTTCTCGATAAACCAAAGTAAAACTTGCTTAATTGCATCAATAATGAAAATCATAAGTTATTCTATACACTTAAACTTAATAGTAGTAAAAACTAGTTGTCTTCAGTGATCACTTCTCAGTCATTCTTAATTCCTGAACACTAATTGATAATTCATCCAGAAGTGATTGATAAAACTGAATATTGATGAATTTGAATAACCCTATTATCTAAGTCCTGAATTAATCAGTAATCAGTAATCAGTAACTGGGGGAGTCAGGGTAAACAAGCTTATTTTGAAATTGCTACTGGAGATTATATTCTTAGGATAAATATTTGGCTTATTAATGTTGTAATATTTGTTAGGTGTGCTTTTCGTTGGCGAATTTAATTCGCTAACGAAAAGCACCTCTTGATGCAGTCGCTCATGGCAGTTTACGCCAAAACCACGCTGCATTGCTTCTGAGTAAGGTTTCTAGGATGTAGATGGATTTGCCCTGTGGTGTCTTATAGTTATGTCTGTTGTCAAACCCTGATTTATTTTAAATTAAGCTGATGCCCATTTAAATTGGTTATTTCCCGTTCCCTGTTCCCTGTTCACCGTTCCCTTTGAACCTTTGACCTTTGACCAATTTAGGTATCCCAATCTCAATGCTAAACAGCTTATTGATTTTTAGGATTATTTATTTAATCAGAGTTATTGTCATTTTAGCACAATCTTCAACAAGAGGAACCAACCAGAGACAATTTTAATTTAATCTAATATCTTATTTTTTCATCAGAGAAAATAACCCTTTTATAAATAGGTCATGAACACTAAGGCGGATTTCTGATCACATCAAAAAATCTGGGAGC
>NZ_CEYLVT010000431.1:0-2568 GCF_982860115.1 Moorena sp. | reverse complement strand
ATATGGGTACAGGCTGAAAATCCGAGGCGCAACCGGGAGAGAGACCCGCCACTGCTTGACCTTAAAGAAGAAATGCCCGGAGGGTAGGGAAAGTCCTCCTTAAAAACCCAATCATCGACTAACAATCGGTGTGTGAACCCAGCAAAGCACAGCTTGAGAAAACAACGGTACGGCGGGGCACGCCGAAACCAGGTGAAACAGGGGAGTAACGGACTCTATAAGGCACTCACCAAAAAGTAACCAAACGTCTAAGGAGACTAGCCCGCTGGGTCTTTCGTAAACTGAACTGAAATCTTGGTCTTGACGGGTTTTTGGTTTAGGTATTGCCGCAAGGATACGGAGGTTTAAGGCCGGTCGTAGATCTAGGAATCCCCGCGTCTTTAGACCGGGGAGTGTCAATAGTAGCTACTCTAGCTAATGCCCTTGAGCTGCTATGAGCCATAGGACTTACGCAAATCCCTCAATTTAACGCTACCTGTAGGGTGGACCCTACCCATGGAATCTGTGCGTAATTCTAATGCCCAAGAGCTGCTATGAGCAAATTAGCCATGACCACAAATTAAAGCTGATCTGGGGGTCCTCTATCCCCTGTATGTGACCTCTGATTGCTGCTTGGGTCTACTGTGTTTTTGAGAGTGCCCCACCAAGACACAATTGTCGCCAAAATCGGGATTGGGAACTGGGAAAGCTCCTTTCCTCTTGGTGCTTCAATGCTCCCATACCCTAGCGATGGTCGAGAAATTGCTATCTCTTGGGGCATAAGCAGTTTAACGCGATGACTCTGGATAGTATTGCGATCGCTCCCCTGCTTTGATTGGGGATTTGGAGTACTTTCCAATACTAATTTTCCAGCCAAGGGGAGTAATGCCTCGGAGCTTCTTGGTCTGCTTAAAATTTGCTGGCTTTTGCTGTCCCTACTTCTGGGCTCTTTTTTAATTAGGATGACTTTTGGTAGTTCAGATAGTGGCTCAACTACCAATGCTGGCTCTACCAGTGACCTGATCTCCACTGCTGGCTTAACTGCCAAATCTGGCTCTACCAGTGACCTGATCTCCACTCCCGTTTTGTCTAAATCCTTAGAAGGCTCTTCGACTGAAACAGACTCCGACACTGGCATCTGCCTTAAAGACTCCGAATTCCCAGTTGTCTCCTGCTCCCCTTTTCCTATTTCTTGGTTTGAGGGAGTTACATCGCTTTCTCTGTCTTTTTCTTCCTTACTTTCCTGCTCTTCTACTCCCCTAATCTTCTGCAATTTGGCGATTTCCCCGTAAGCCTTCTCATCCAACCCGACCCGATACTTAGTTAACCGCTTTTGCAGTATCCCCCTAGCTCGTTGGATACGTTTACGAACGCTATCGTTGGAAATTGCCAGTCGTTGAGCTATCTCTTGGTGAGACAACTCCTGCTCAAAGCGCAAGACACATACCTGGCGCTGATTCTCCGGCAAATCCTCTAGAGCACTAAAGATTACCTCTAATAGTTCCCTCTTTTCTACAATTTGTTCTGGGGTATCGAATTCCGTAACCAACCCATTCCCCTCTCGCACTGCCATCTCTTCCAGGTTTTCTACTCCGATTGCCCCAGAGTTGTTTTCTCGATGTCGGTCTATACAGAAGTTACGGGCAAATTTGGTCAGCCATCCTTTTATATTGGTAATCTTTGCGGCAAATTTGGGCAATTTTTCCCAAGCCTTGACCATAATCTCAGAAAGAGCATCTTGTGCTTCAGTGGTATTACCCCCCATCCACCTCAAGCAGCGATGGTAAAGATAGTCTTTATAGTTTTCCCAAAGGGGCCAAAAGGCGCTGCTATCTCCATCAGACAGTTTTTCCAGGAGGGACTCGACCCAAAAAGCGGTATCGTTATCAGCATTTTCGCCCCATGGGGGATCAGAACTGAGGTTTGTTGCCAGCATAAGTCCTGTTGATGCACCGAAATTCAGTATTCCATATTTGTTCTAGTAAAACAAGTTAGGTTGGTCAACTTAATGCTTCAAGTGCAGTCAGAGCTTGAGTTGGGATTGTTTATTAAATTTTTTTTCAGCCTTTTTTCTCTTTTTATCCTCTTTTTATTAACCTTACTTGAAATTGTTTTCTAGACTACATATTAACCGGTAAAAATAAACTTTTTACCTTACCCAAAATTAAAATTACAAATGATTTGTAAACAATAATTAGTTTTTTTACCTTGATTAAAATGCCTATATAGCTTATTATACATAGCTTATAGCCTCTGGCCTCTTGCCTTTCTTTAAGGAATTCTGTTCACAACTCAAATATAAATGCTATCGGCTCTGTAGGCTGGCCAACATGTCATTAAAAATTTGGTCTGTTAAGGAAAATAGGGTAGTGCTAAAGATATACTGATTTGGCTAGGGTCTGGTGAAAGTAAGGGCAGCTAAAATCACGAATTGTGTACCAATACCGAAAACAGATTATTTTTATCTCTATCTAAAGATTGAAATAGAGATAACTAATATCAAGTCCGGTTGAAGACCCATAATTAGAGGTAGAGTGGGGAGATGGGGAGATGGGGAGATGGGGAGATGGGGAGATGGGGAGATGGGGA
>NZ_CEYLVT010000430.1:0-2596 GCF_982860115.1 Moorena sp. | reverse complement strand
CAAAAGGCAAAAGGCAAAAGGCAAAAGGCAAAAGGCAAAAGGCAAAAGGCAAAAGATTGTAGGGTGGGCAAAAACAGTTTGGTTCCAATAATGATTAATGAGAGCGATTATTTTGCCCACCCTACTTTACCTGACAGCTGTTCGCGTAGCGTGAGCTAAAAGCTCACGATTTGTGAGTTTGACCATGGCTGATGGGAAAAATAACCTTATCCCACTCAAACCAAAATTACATCAGCAACCAAGGTCAAGTTGATGAATCAAACTATTCAGCGATGCTATTTACTCTGCTATGTTTTAGTCTCTAGTGTCTTCATCCCCAATATCGCCACCGCCCAAATCAGCAGTGATGGCACTTTATCCACTACGGTGACTAGTGATGATGGAGTGAATTTCTTGATTGAATCTGGGGTACGTACTTCAGATCATTTGTTTCATAGCTTCTCGGAATTTTCTGTACCCAGCAACGGGTCAGCCTTCTTTAACAATGCTGCTGATATTGCCAATATCTTTAGCCGTGTTACGGGAGGGAATATTTCTAACATTGACGGCTTGATTCGTGCTAATGGTAACGCTAATTTATTTCTGATTAATCCAGCTGGAATTATCTTTGGGCAAAATGCTTCGTTGAATATCGGAGGTTCATTTTTTGCTACTACTGCCGAGAGTGTAGTATTTGGAAATGGCATGGAATTTAGTGCCACTGAACCAAACCAAGCGCCATTATTAACGATTAATATTACCCCTGGTTTACAGATGGGAACAAATCCGGGAAATATTACAGTAAATGGTCCAGGATATACCATCGCTACAGAAAATCCTTTTATTGTAACCAGCTTCACAGGTTTGCGAGTTGGTGTTGGCAATACCCTTGCTCTAATTGGCGGTGAGATTACCTTAGATGGAGGCATAATAGCGGCGGATTCGGGATCAATTGAGTTAGCTAGTGTTACAGAGGGATTGGTTAATCTCACTCAAACCTCCGAAACCTGGCAATTTAGCTACGAAGCAGTGCAAAACTTTGGTAATGTCGAGCTGCTCTCCCTAGCCCTAGCAGATGCTAGTGGTCAAGGCAGTGGTTCTATTCAAGTACACGGACAAAACATTTCCTTGCTCGGTGGTTCCAGAATGCTCCTGCAAAATCGAGGTTTACAGCCTGGAGGAGCACTTAACCTAACTGCTTCTGATTCAGTCAAGTTAATTGGAACCGATAACAATGATGGAGAGTTAGGTAGTGTTTTAATGACAGAAACGATTGGAGGAGGAGAGGCTGCCGATATTGTGATCTCTAGCCAGCACTTACTCCTTTCTCAGGGGTCAGGAATTGCTTCAAGAACGTTTACTCCTGCAAGGGGTGGTGACATCAGGATTAATGCTACTGAATCGATACAACTTCGGGAATTTTCTCCAATTAATCCTAGCAATGGCAGTGACATAACAACCTCAACCTGGCGTTCTGGCACTGCTGGAGATCTTACCGTCTCTACCAAACAATTGACCATTGATAGTCAACAGTTGCTTTCTGTAGCTCTCGACGATGGTAAGGGAGGAAATATCACCCTGTTGACTGAGCACTTGAGGCTTCTTGATGGAGGAGTTGTCGCCTCCACAGCTTCCGAAAGTGGTCAAGGGGGAAATATCACCGTTAATGCTCAATCAACTGAACTAATTGGCTTCAATTCTAATAATTTTATTGCTAGTGCCTTCAGTACTTCTACAAGGGGTAGAAACAAAGCTGGTGACTTAACCATTAATACTGGCAGATTGGTACTGAAAGATGGTGGACGGGTTGGTGCTGCTACCTTCAATAGTGGTAGAGCTGGAACTATCATTATTAATGCCTTGGAGTCGGTTGAGGTGAGTGGTACTGTACCAGGGTCAGTCAATCCTAGTTTAATTATCTCCAGTGCCAATGTCTTAGATCAGGTTCTACAACAGCAATTGGGATTACCTCGTATCCCTAGTGGAGATTCCGATAGTGTTATTATTAACACACCAGTTTTGAGAGTTACAGATGGAGCCCAGGTAACGGTAAGGAACGATGGCACAGGTAATGCAGGTGATTTAGAAATCAATGCTGGTCAGATTTTTCTGAACAATCAAGCTGCTATCAACGCCTCGACTCAATCCGGTGAAATCGGTAACATTAACCTGCAAATCACAGACAACTTACTATTACGCAACGGTAGCACCATTACCACAGAAGCAGGAGGAACCGGTGATGGTGGCAACATTATCATTAACTCGGATTTAGTCACTCTCCTAGAAAGTAGCTTTATTAAAGCCGACGCTAATCAAGGAAATGGGGGAAATATTTCGATTACTACCCAAGGCTTATTTGTTTTTCCTGATAGTGCGATTACCGCTAGTTCTCAGTTTGGGGTAGATGGGGTGATCAGCATTAACAATGCTTATACCCCCGCTAACGGCTTAATTGAATTACCCACAGAACTGCGCGATCGCACTCAAGAAATCGCTAAAGGTTGCCGTTGGACTGCTACCAGTAGTTTTTATATTACCGGACGGGGTGGCATACCCCAAGACCCCAGTGCCATGGTACGAGGTGGCCAAATCTTATCGGATGTGCGGGATATATCTG
>NZ_CEYLVT010000429.1:0-2602 GCF_982860115.1 Moorena sp. | reverse complement strand
AGGGGTTAGGGGTGGGTTCCGATTCCCGATTCCCGATTCCCGATTCCCGATTCCCCATAAAAACAAGCAAAAAAAAATGGGGAAGAAAAAGTTAGTAAAAACCTCCCCCTCAAGGAAAAGCTAAAGACTAGAAGATGAAAAAACTAGAATATCCAAAAAAATTCTGATCACATATAAACATACCATAAAGTAATTCAAAAGTTCAATAGTTTTTTTGTAAACTTTTATGTTGCGGCTTGTACTTTTATCTATGAATATGAAGAAACTTATACCGAGTTGCATTCAAAGATAGTAGATTGGTTGGATAGGGAGATAGGGAGATGGGGAAGTTGTACCTTTGACGGTAACTTAGTATCGAGTTCTCTATAGCTTGACTACACAACTGGAATAAACGCTTTACAATAATGACGAAAATACTAGGTCATTTGCCCATTGGCCTTTGAGAATTTCGGTTTTGACTTCCGGTACAGTAGTATGCCTGCAACTATTGCCCTGATTGCCCACGACAACAAGAAAAATGATATAGTGGCTTTTGTCAAGCGCCACCACATCGTTTTCTCTCGCTACACCTTAATTGCTACAGGGAACACAGGGAAACAAATTCAAAACTCCACTGGTTTACCTGTTGATTGCTTACTCCCTGGTCCTATCGGTGGAGATGCCCAGTTGTTTGCAGCGGTGGCGGAGGGAAAGGTCTGTGCTGTGTTTTTCTTCATCGATGCACTCCATGCTAAATCCCATGAACCTGATATTCAGCCTCTGTTACGGATTTGTGATGCCCATGATGTAGCGATCGCCACCAACTTAGCTACTGCAGAACTGGTCATCAGTGCCCTAGCCCGGACCCAAGTGGCTCACCTTATTTTTAATCCAGTGGCTGGTCAAGGAGACTCCGATCATGAATTGACCATTATTGAAAACATGTTGGGTGCCCATTTCAATCTCCAGATCCATCAAACTACCCCAGAAATTACGGCGGAAGAATTGACCAAACTAGCGATCGCAGCCCACGCCGATCTGATCATTGCCTCTGGCGGTGACGGCACCGTATCCGCCGTTGCCAGTCAGCTGATTGATACCAATATTCCCCTTGGCATTATTCCCAGAGGAACCGCTAATGCCTTTTGTCAGGCGTTGGGCATTGGTGGCAGAGTAATGCCCATTCGCGCCGCCTGTCGCATCATTTCCGAAGGCTATACCAAAGTGATTGATGCGGCTCGCTGTAACGACACCCCCATGATTTTATTAACCGGAATTGGTTTTGAAGCAGAAATGGTGGATAAAGCCAGCCGAGAATTCAAGGATCAGTGGGGGGTACTGGCCTATCTGGTAGCGGGATGGCAACAACTGGATGAACAAGAGCTATTTGATGCGGCTGTGGAAATTGAAGACCAGATCTATCGAGTTGAGGTGGGGGCTATTACTGTGGCTAACGCGGCTCCCCCTACCTCAGTGTTAGCCCAAGGAATGGGTGAAGTTATTTACGACGACGGGTTACTGGATGTCACCATCGCCAAAGTAGACACAAAACTTCAGGCGGTCACATCAATGGTCAATGCCTTCGGTGCCGCGTTGGTTAACCTGGCACCCAACCAAGAAAATATTCATCATGTCCGAACCGACAGTATCAAAATCGCCACAGATCCGCCTCAGAAAGTGGTTGTGGATGGAGAAGTGATTGGAACAACTCCTATCAAAGTTGAATGTATTCCCAACGGATTGACTGTATTTGTCCCCAACCCCAATTAATTTGCCTTAAGCCCAACCAATCTCAGGGGCTCAATCTCTTCTTTTTCGAGAGTATATTAAGACCCTATAAATACTGGTGAAGGGGTTCGATATCGAGTAAACTAGAGAGATAATTATACTCAAAAAACTCTATGACCGCAGACCCCCTAGAATTAGAAGGAACCTGGGAAGAGATTATTGATCAAGGGGAAAAACTAGCAGGAAAACGAGTTCGGGTTATTGTTCTGTCTGATCAAGCACACACTGAGTCTCCCCACAAGCCCACATCTTTTCCTCCTAGGTCTACTGCCCAGTCTCTATTGAAATACGCAGGAACCTGGGAGGGTGATGACTTAGAAGAATGTCTTCGCCTGGTTTATGAAAACCGCTCTGAAGTGGCGTTTGAATAATGTATTTGCTGGATACTAACCATTGTAGTTTGCTAATTGCAGGCAATCCAGCCGTACTTCAGCGGATGTGGGAGAAAGGTAATGTAGCAGTTTATACCTGTACTATTGTTCGGGGGGAACTCATGTTCATGGTTCAAAATTCCCAAAAAAAGGCTAAAAATATAGCACGAGTACAAGCCTTTCTTCAAGGTATTTATATCTATCCAGTAGATAATGAAACAGCTGATATCTATGGTCAATTTAAAGCCGAGATATTGCAGTATTTTGGACCGAAAGACCTAAAGAAGCGACGAAAAACCAAAATTCAAGAATTAGGGATTAGTGATAACGATTTGTGGATTGCTGCAATCGCATTGCGCCATGGATTGACTATCGTTTCAGCAGATAGGGATTTTCAGCGGATGCAGCAGGTAATATTATGTCAGCTTAAATGCACCTAATATAGAAGAGTTGCGTACGCTCAA
>NZ_CEYLVT010000428.1:0-2629 GCF_982860115.1 Moorena sp. | reverse complement strand
CTAATGCTTGGATTATTAATGAGCAAGGTAATCTCGAATTAGTCGCTGTTGTCAACTCGAACCAAGCGCTCGATTTTATGCGAGCAACTTGTGCGATTAAAGAGGATTAGATTTTAGATTTAGCTTGTAGGGTGGGCAAAAACACTTTGCTTCCAATCAGTATTAATTAGAGCGATTATTTTGCCCACCAAACTTTAGCTCACGATTTGTGAGTTTGACCATCGCTGATGGGAAAAATAACCATATCCCACTCAAACCTAAGTTACATCAGCCACCAGGGTCAAGTTGATGAATCAAACTATTCAGCGATGCTATTTACTCTGCTATGTTTTAGTCTCTAGTGTCCTCATCCCCAACATCGCCACCGCCCAAATCAGCAGTGATGGCACTTTATCCACTACGGTCAATAGTGATGATGGACTGAATTTCTTAATTGAATCTGGGGTACGTAGTTCAGATCATTTGTTTCATAGCTTCTCGGAATTTTCCGTACCCAGCAACGGGTCAGCTTTCTTTAACAATGCTGGGGATATTGTCAATATCTTTAGCCGTGTTACGGGAGGGACTATTTCTAATATTGACGGTTTAATTCGTGCTAATGGTAACGCTAATTTATTTCTGATTAATCCAGCCGGAATTATCTTTGGGCAAAATGCTTCCTTAGCTATAGGTGGTTCATTTTTCGCTACTACTGCGGAGAGTGTAGTGTTTGGAAATGGAATTGAATTTAGTGCCACTGAACCAAACCAAGCGCCATTATTAACGATTAATATTACTCCTGGTTTACAGATGGGAACAAATCCGGTAAATATTACAGTAAATGGTCCTGGACAAACCCTCAATGGCAGTATTTTCGCTCCTTTCGATCGCAGTAATATTAGCTCCCAATTACAGGTTCAACCGGGGAATACTTTAGCCTTGGTAGGAGGAGACATTAGCCTCAGGGGTGGTTTGCTCTCGGCAGAAGGAGGACAAATCGAAATTGCAGCCGTAGGTAGCAACAATTCTAGTACGATGGTGCAATTAACACCGGTAGCATCGGGCTGGGATTTCGACTTGAGTCAAGTCTCAAATAATGGGGATATTCAATTAACTGAAAGCGCCCTCCTTGATACCAGTGGCGACACCGCTGGCTCGATCCGATTGAGGGGCGCAACCATTACAGTAGGAGATAATTCAATCGTACTAACTCAAAATGAAGGTAGTCAAAATGCTGGCAATACCATACTTGATGGTACTGAAAGTGTAACTATTGGAGAGAATGACGCTAACGGTAGTATCAATACCTTTGTAGCTAACCTGACCATATCCAGTGGTGACGGGGGAGATCTAGAAATTATTACCAAAAATTTAAAGGTCTTTGGAGGAGCAGATGTATTGACCAACAGTTTTCGTTCAGGTTCGCCAGGAAATATCTCAGGTTCGCCAGGAAATATCAACATCGAAGCTTCTGAATCGGTTGATATGATTGGTTTTACCCCTGATAATCAGAGTGCTTTCAGTAGTACTGTAAATTCTTTAACCTTCAGCGAAAAAAACGCCGGAAATATTACCATCTCCACCAATCAACTGAGATTAGCTCTAGCAAACATTTTAACGTTTACTGCCGGTGAAGGTAATGGCGGTAATATAACCCTCAATGTTACGGAATCCATTGATATAGTGGGTTTCATTCCAGGTGTAAACCAGCAGAGCGTAGTGAGTGCTGCCTCTTTTGGTAAAGGTAATGGGGGTAGTGTGGAGGTAAATACAGCAAGATTGCTGCTCCAAGATGGTGGAGTAATTGGTGCTTCTACTGGTTCTTCTGGTAATGCTGGTATTGTTAGGATTAATGCTTCAGAGTCTGTGACCTTACTCGATACCTTGTCAACCGGTCCTAGTAGCTTTACAGATATTTCCAGTAATGTACCACGTCCTAGTGTTTTCGTCCAAAGACTATTTGGACTAGAACCCATCCCCAGTGGCAATGCTGGTCAAATCAGGATTAACACTTCCAAGTTGACTATCTCAGGGGATCCCGATAGCCAAGATGCCCAAATTAGGGTCAGAAATCTCGGATCGGGTGATGGGGGAGAATTATTTATCAAGGCTGATACCATCAACCTTAATTATGGTGCTAGTATCACCTCTTCCACCTTCGATGGGAAAGGTGGCGATATTACCCTGGATATCACAAACAGTTTACTATTGCGTAATGGCAGCACCATCACTGCGGAAGCTGACACTGCGGAAGCTGAGAACGATGGCAATGCTGGCAAAATTACCATTAACTCGAATTTAGTGACTCTGATGGAAGGCAGCTTGATCAAAACCGATGCTAATCGAGGCAATGGCGGAGATATTGACATTACTACCCAAGGGTTATTTGTATTTCCTGATAGTGCCATTACCGCTAGTTCTGAGTTTGGGGTAGATGGCCTGATCACTATTAACAATCCTGATGTAGATCCGGCTAACGGCTTAATTGAATTACCGACAGAACTGCGCGATCGCACTCAACAAATCGCTGAAGGTTGCCGTTGGACTGATACCAGTAGTTTTTATATTACCGGACGGGGTGGTATACCCCAAGATCCCAGTGCCATGGTACGAGGTGGCCAAATCTTATCGGATGTGCGGGATATATCTG
>NZ_CEYLVT010000427.1:0-2647 GCF_982860115.1 Moorena sp. | reverse complement strand
GATGCCAGTTCTACGCAAGATGCCAGTTCCACGCCTGATGCCCATTCTACAGGTGCGACCCAAGGGCGATTTACTCGCCGATTGGAAAGCGCACCTACTCTTAAAATCATTCCATTATTTAGCAACCCCGTAATTAAAATAGAAGAAACTCTTTTGTGCGGGAAGTAGCTAAGTCATGACAGTAGCCACCACACCTGTTGAAACTAATCCCATTGTGCTGAGGATGCCCCCAGCATTGGACATGGATGATGACCAGTTTTTTGAATTTTGTCAGATTAATCGAGATTTACGGATTGAACGCACGTCAGAGGGAGAAATAATTGTTATGCCCCCAACAGGCAGTGGAACCGGAGGTCGAAATTTCAGTCTCAATGGTCAGTTGTGGAGTTGGGTAGAACAAGATGGCACAGGCAAGGGTTTTGACTCTTCTGCTGGCTTTAAGCTTCCCAATGGTGCAGAGCGCTCCCCTGATGCTTCTTGGGTAACCTTAGAAAGATGGGAAGCCCTAACACCTCAACAACAGGAAAAATTTGCTCCTCTATGCCCAGATTTTGTGATTGAATTGCGTTCCCCCAGTGATAGCGTCAACGATCTCAAGGAGAAGATGGAAGAGTACATGGACAATGGCGCGAGGTTAGGGTGGTTGATTGACCCCAATAATCGTCGGTTGTATATTTACCGTCCTGGTGGGGAAGTGGAGCAGTTGGACAATCCTGCTACGGTAAAGGGGGATGAGTCGGTGCTGCCTGGTTTCGTGCTGAAGCTGGGGAAAATCTGGTAGGAGCAGGAGTTATCAGCAGCATCGTCACTTGTAAAACTAAGGGTTTCTCCACCCTTCAATAATTCTAATTGCTACATTCAAATATGGGTTATCAAGGAATTCTTCAATTGCTCCTTGACCACCTTCTTTGAGAGCATTAATTAGCCTTTCTTTCTTGGTTGGTGTAATGGCTGCACTGACAAAGGCTTCTTGCTGTGCTTCTGTGGCAGTAGGGTTGGTTTTCTCTAGTTGCTCTAGTAATTGCTGGATTTCAGCTGCTGCTTCTGCTAGGTTTTTGTCAGCTTCCTCGTAGTTATTTTGATTAGCATAGCTTTGCTGACTACTAACAGACTCAGCTCTTTCGACATAGTTACCACCAACGTTAAACTTGGCACCACGCTGGTCACGCTTGTCAATTTTATCAATTATAATAGTTTCTTGATCTGCCATTGTTTCAACAACTCCCATTAATCTAGTATTGTTTTTACGTATAAATTCTATTTGTTCATCATAAAACTCTATTTGCTCAGATAAAAGTTTTATTTTTTCATCTTTAGCCTCTAACATTGGATTGTATTTTGCCCAAAATTTCCGCTCATATTCAGCTTCATCAACCTCCTCAGGGACTTTTACGCGAATAACAAAAGCACCGTCGCCTTTATTTTCTATAGTCTGTATGACTGGTAGCTCTCCTGTTTCGCTTTCTACTCGAACTCGAAGCTCTTGAAACGTTTTCAGAAAAGTCTGCCAGTCGATACCATCTTTAAAAATTAAATCGACAGTATTGGGAATTTTCTGAGCTAACTTAGCAAATTCACCCGGTTCAAAATTTCTCTCTTGGTCAGCAGGACGACGTTGAGGGTCTGGAGCATTTTTAGTTGGTAGTTTCAGGAAAATATAATCGCAATCAATTTCAATTAATTTAGTAGTATTGCTGATTCCCCAATCTTCGATATATGCTCCCGTTAAGGTGGCTCTGGTTAAATCTGCTCCTTCTAGTAACGTTTGAACTAACTTAGCTCTGGATAAATTAGCATTTTGTAAGTTAGCTCGGTTTAAGTCTGTTCTGATGAAGCTAGCATCTTGTAGATTAGTTCCCTTTAAATTAATACCTCTTAGGTCGAGGCGATCAAAGTTTTTATCTTGTCCCTCTCCAGTTATCAGCAATTGTCTAACGTTTGTATCTTTAAGGTAGCTTGTTCCTAGTCTAGCTTGGTCAAGTTTAATGGTATTTCGCCAACAAGTACGAGTGATAGTCGCTTCTCTTAAATCTGTACTTTTGAGGCTTGCTCCCGTAAAATCAGCATTAGTTAAATCGGCTTTGTAAAAACTGGTTCCTCCTGTAGCAGTAAGAGCAATAGCAATAGTACGAATCCAGGCATCTCGGGGATCTCCTTTCAGAGCACGCCGACCCAAGTGAGCAGCCAGTAAGTTTATGACTAAGGCTGCAGCTGCAGGTATGATATTTCCAGTGAAGGCTAGGACTCCGGGTCCAATTATAGTTCCGCCTGCGGCTATGAGTCCCGTTTTAGTGAAGGTTGCAGCTATGGCTCCGGTTGTGCTGAAACCGAAGGTTATGGCAAAGGCTATGGTTATGGCTCCCGCTATGCTGAAGGTTATGTCTCCGGCTCCGGCTCCGGAGGCTATGGCGAAGCCTATGGCTGCGGCAAAGCCTATGGTTGCGACTACGGCGAAGGTTTCTCCGATACCTTGACGAAGAATAATAGCAAATAAGACAATTATTAACACCAAAGCTGTCCAGCCTAAAACTTGGCTCTCTATGTCATTAGAGTCAAATATCAACAATACTGACACTCCCAGAATGAAAGAGGGCAATTTCTCAATAACCGCTGGTTAACAAATTGGATCAGCAATTTATCAGGCAGG
>NZ_CEYLVT010000426.1:0-2709 GCF_982860115.1 Moorena sp. | reverse complement strand
GACAACTTTTACAAACTCATAGGTTGACTCATAAGGCAAAACATTACGACCAGGAATTTTACCACCTTCACCTTGAGGAAGATGCTTGATATACTGAGCTAGTCGGTCTTCTGGTGTTTCAGATTTCCCCAGCTTACTAATACTTGAAGCTTGCTCTCCTACTACTACTAGGGTAGGTTGAGACGTATTAGCGATCGCCTGTTGATAGTTTTGTCGCCAAAAGCCAGCCAAAAAAGAAAAAACTGCATAGCGGCTAGCTGGATTAATTGCTCCCTTTTGGAGATTATCTAACCATTCGTTATCTACTGTAGAACTCTCAGCAAACAGTTTATCTTCCGAAAACTTTTGCAGGAATTGACGGCGACGAGCATAACGAAAGAAGGCACTACCTAAAGGAGATTCGAGGAGATTCCAAGCAACTCGCTGCTGCCAGTATTGAGTTTCTGCTGTCATCAGAGACCAAGACGGAGGACCTGAGAGTACTAACCCTTGAATATAATTTGGTTCAGTTTGCTTTTGGATCAAGGTAAGTGCCACAGGTAATAAAGCCCCTTGCACTAGCAGAATCACCGGTTTTTTGACTACAGTTGTTAAAAAATATTGTAACTGGTCAGCCCAATCGATAGGGTAGTAAGCAACAGGGGGCATTTCGCTTTCACCACATCCTAGCAAGTCGGGATTATAAATTAGATGACCATCGCCAGTGTTCAACCACTCCTGGCAAAAGCGATGCCAAAAAAAGCGTGATAGTCCAACACCAATAGGATGGACTAATAGTAGAGGATTTTTCGTCTTAGCACTGTCATCTGTTGGGGTATAGACTTCATAGGCACAACGGTAATTATGCCAAGTGTAGAATTCTTCTTTATGTAAGGATTTTTGCCAATTATCTGTATTGGGCGAACTGGAAGTAGAAGAGTTCAATGCCATCTCAAATCCCTCAAAAGTATTGTGGGTATTATAGCAATTCTAAAACTCATGAAGTACAAATTTATGGGTTTTAGGGAGCAGGGACTTCGGAGCAGGGACTTCGGAGCAGAGAATAGTGAATAAGTCAAAACAATGTGTACCTCATAGTTATGATAAACGCTATTAGGTTTGAGCTTTGTTGTCACCCCGTGAGCCGTTGCCCTGAAAAACTTTTAGCCCTGTGATTATTTTTTCTGACCACAGTAAATCACAGCAGTAAGTAGTAGGAGGAAACTCAATCAGACATACATTATGATTTTCTCCAACAAACTCACCGCTCCCCTGATTGGTTTGACTGTGCTCTCTGCTGGCGCTGCTGAGGCTCAGAGCACCTGGGATTACGAGCAAGAGTACTTGAACCAAAACAGCCAAGTTCCAACCCCTCACCTGGCTTTTATAAAGCCTATAACCCAATCTTCCAGTGATTTGACCATTGAGTACGCCCTAGTAGACGAGGCCGATGGCAAAAGTACCTTCGACTACCTGATCATTCGGGAGTCACGAGCCACTCAAACTTGGGGAGTTATCGGGGACATTGTCCTGGGAAGACCAAACCATCAAGACACTATCGACAACAGCCAAGACGGTTTCATCACTTTCACTGAGCATTTTTCCTGGCAAGACGACAAGAATATGTACCATATCGAATGGGTAGATTTTCCTGAGATGAACTTCACTCTGAATGTCTACCAAAAAGCTACTGGTAAATGCTTGTATGAAAATCACTTTGGCAATCCCTAGTATTCCACACAGGTCCACCTTTGTCAAAAGTGGATGGGGTTGGAGAGCTTTTTTAAGGATGAAACCCCACCCAAGTCAACGTTTCAAACCTTTTGTCCTGTACTGAGAAAGCCGACAAACTTACAGCAAACCTATAACGATATTATGAATAAAGTCGAAATCTACATTCAACTAGGTAGCCAGGAAATCAAATATCTCGAAGAGGACTTCAGCAAATATACTTCCGTTGAAGTTTTTTACAATGCAGCAATCCACACACTGTACTGGGACAATCACTCAAAATACGAGAGAAATGAACACATCAAAAACTCCAAGATCAAAAAAATAACCCTTGAGGAGCTTCACAATGGACTTAGAGGTGTAAGCGAAGTGAATTGTTTCAATTTTGACTTCAAAGATGCTACAGAGCAATATTCGCTTTACAGCGATTGGAACATCGTTGAATTTGTCTTTAAAACCAAAACTAAAATCCACTTCTTTTCTTGGTCAACTTCTGAGTAACTCAACCTCAGCTTCTTTTGCCATCTAATACCAAAGAAAAAAAACAACTGTGTCGTCACCGCGACACAGCCCACATAAAACCAGCTCTCCCAGAACCAAACTGACACAAATCCATTATAAAAAAGCAAAACGCCATTATCAATTCCAGTAGAAATTATTTGGAACCTAATTTACATAATGCTAATTGACAGGAGGCTAATTTTTAAAATGCATTCGCTCTCTTTGAACATGGGATTCTGCAGAGCCGACTCTTCGCGATGAAGCGTTTCGGCAAAGCCTCCGCTACGCGAACGCAAAGCGTGGCCTTTGGCCTCAGCTTCCGCTAAAAGCGATGAAGCAAAGCTTCCGCCAAAGGCGATCGCGTAATTTTTCTTAACTAAGTTTGATTTTTAATTGGCTTAGGAAGCTCACACTCTACTGTTATTTTAAGATTACTTTTAGCAGTGCCTTTGGTAACATAAGGAATCCCCGCTTCTCCCCCTAATTCAATCCCAAATT
>NZ_CEYLVT010000425.1:0-2714 GCF_982860115.1 Moorena sp. | reverse complement strand
CTCCAGCCCACTCATTGCCATCAAAAACGTTATACCAGAGCCAGCCACTATCTCCCCGTCCTTGGTGGAAGACATATAACAGGTCATTGTATACTACTGCTGATGGATCTCCTGTCATCCCAGTTTTAGGAACTTGTTGGTCTCCAACCCATTCATTGCCATCAAAAACGTTATACCAGAGCCAGCCACTATCTCCTCGCCCCTGATGAAATACGTAGATGTTGCTCATTGTTTGTTCCCTAATTTGTCTCTAGTTAATCATACTAGTACCACAATACACCTATAAACATTCTAGAAATAGCCTGGGCTACGGCAGGGCATCTCGGAACCTGGATTGACCGTAGCTCAAGCTAATTAACTCTATAGCGAGACAGACTGTACTAGTTGCTCCCGTCCTGTGTTAAAGAAAAAGTAAATAATAGTCTTAAAAACCATCATCACTAATAAACTCCTAAAAAAGGGGGTGCATACATTACTACCATCGTGATAGTAATAAAGTTACTTACCCCCTAGAAAATAGGGAGGTTACTAGCAATGGCAAGTAAAAAGAAAACCCGCTTGAGTAAAAGTAGTGGTTTTGGAATTAAAAGCTTAATGCCGGAACTTCGCAAGGCAGAAGCTTTGATAATCAAGCAAAAATGGGAAAAAGCCCAGGTGGTTCTGGAGAATTTGAGTAATAACTATCCCCATAATGCAGATGTTCTCTCCCATTTAGTAAATGTCTGTTATGAATTAAAGGATTTACCGGCTTATGAACGTGCTTGCGAAATGCTGGTAAAAGTAGACCCTAAAAATGCAGATGCAGCATATGGCCTGGCGGGAGGTCACTATGCTAACCTGCATCCAATACTTGCCCTGGAAGCCTTTCAAAATGCTGTGAGTCGTTTTCCCAACCATGATTTGGCGGATGATGCCCGCGAAGCGATCGCAGACTTAGATTCTAAGGTGGATGAACTCTTGGCTGAGATGAATTTAACGCGCTCCAATGGTTGGGAGATTGCGGTATTAAACGAACGCGCTCAAGCTTATTTCATCCAAGGGAAATATGAACAAGCAAAATTGGCCAATGAAGAGTTACTTCGACTACGACCTGATTTTGTGTTTTCTTACAATAACTTGAGCTTGATTAGCTTTACTTTGGGGGATAATGATAAAGCAATCGCCTATTGCCAAAAAGTCCTGGAAATTCAACCAGACAATATCCATGCCCTTGGGAACCTGACTCGCTACCATATTCTCAATGGTGATATGGAACAAGCAGAAAGTACTTGTGAAAGATTGATCAATTCCCAAGCTAAGGGCTGGGACGTGTGGACAAAGAAAGTGGAAGGCCTCTCGTACTTTGGTGACGACGAAGGAATTTTGCAAGTTTTTGAGCAAGCTAAAGCTTCAGGAGAACTCTCAGGAACGTCGTTTAGCGGGTTGTTTTCGCACCTGGTAGCAGTAGCACTAACACGTCAGGGACGTATAGATGAAGCCCGTAAATTATGGTTGAAAACCCCTGAAGGCACCGAAGGGTCAAAATTAGCACAGGCAAACCTGGAAGACTTGAAGAAACCAATTGGTGAACGTCACGCACCTTGGGCATTCCCCTTGACTTGCTGGTTAACACAAAAGACAATAAAAGACCTATCAGTTTTGGCAGATTCCCACTCCAAAAAAAAGGGTCAACAGCTTTTAGCCAAAACCACCGAGGATTATTTTGATTCACATCCCCAGATTACCAATATTATACCCATACTACTGGAAAGAGGAGACCCCCAAGGAAGAGAATTTGCTTTTCGCTTTGCTAGTTTGGCCAAAACTCCGGAAATGCTAGTAGCACTGCGGGACTTTGCCATAAGCCAGCACGGTCCTGATGCCATGCGTTATGAAGCTGCGATAACGGTGTCTGAAGCCAAACTGTTGCCCCAAGAAGGTGTAAAAATGTGGTTTCAAGGTGAATTGCAAGAGGTTAACCTAATCTCCTATGAGCTTCACGACGAGCCCACTGTGCCGAATCATTCCCGTAAAGTCAAAAATCTGGGGGGTAAAGCTATATCGTTGATGACAAAAGGAGGAGTAGAAAAAGCGGTAGAGGCAGAAAAAATACTGCAAAAAGCTTTGGAAATAGAACCAGACTCACCAGATTTACTCAATAACTTAGCTGGTACCTATCAAATGCAAGGACGCACAGAAGAAGCCTACAACCTTTTGTCAGAACTATCATCAAACTATCCTGATTATCTATTTCCAATTATATCTCTGGCAAGGTTGAAAATCAAAAAAGGAGAAATTGCAGAAGCAGAAGCGTTGCTCAAGCCTCTAATATCTCGCAAGCGCTTTCAGTTTTCGGAGTTTAGTAATTTTTGCACTGCTCAAATTGAATTCTTCATGGCGAAAAAAGACAAAGATAGCGCTCGTAAGTGGTTGCAAATGTGGGAGAATTTCGACCCGGAGAACCCTGACTTGCTGCCATGGAAACTTAAGTTAGATGGGAATAATTTGTTGAATAAGTTGAAGTCGATGGTCAGTGGCTGGTAATTTAGTGGTATCATATTTTACCGATTGAAGAATCCCCGCTCATAAGCGGGCGGGGAGTGTCAAACACTTTGAGTACATGTGATTAACCAGATATATAGCATTTATACTACTAGTCAAACCAAGAAATAGCATCTCGGACAACTTTTACAAACTCATAGGTTGACTCATAAGGCAAAACATTACGACCAGGA
>NZ_CEYLVT010000424.1:0-2770 GCF_982860115.1 Moorena sp. | reverse complement strand
AACCAGAGCGGTCAGTGATCAGCCGTCAGCCGTTGGCCGTTGGCCACGCTACTTGAGGTGCCGTCAGCTAAAAGCTCACGCTACTTGAGGTGCCGTCAGCTAAAAGCTCACGCTGCTTGAGGTGCTTATTTTATTCAAAAGCTGTTCGGTGTAGCTTGGCCACAGGCCTTTGGCTGAACGCGCACGGGTGGGCGTAGCGCTTAAGCTAATAGCTGATTGCTGATTGCTAATAGCTGATTGCTGATTACTGAAATAGTTTTTGAGATTGGCAATTATAACACTAGTAGATGACTTTTGAAATCGATAATATTTGGTAATTTTATAAGAATTAATCCAGATTTGACATTATTTATTTCACGGTTAAACTAGAAAGGTAATATTACCACTATTTATAGAAAAGATTTGTTTTGTTTTTATAAAGACAACCAGGGTTTATGTGAATTTTTAAAATACTGTTAAACGAAAGTTATAAAGATAACAATAAATTCAGCTATAGAATAAAAGATTCGATTAACTTTGTTAATTATCCAGGAATTTTAATTTAAGATTAGAACCGATTAAGATAACCGAATCATAAAGATTTTACCAATAAGCCAGATGAAATTAGCTGTGAGCAGAATTAGTCAATCCCTGAGCGTTCTCTATGTGTGGGCAGGACTTCTTTGGGTTATACCGACAATAGCACAGCCGATTCAAAGCGATGGCACTACTGACACGGAAGTTATCCAAGATGGTAATCGCTTTGACATTGAGGGAGGTATTCAATCAGGTGATGGCTCTAATTTATTTCACAGCTTTCTGGAGTTTGGTTTAGACCAAGACCAAATTGTTAATTTTTTGTCTCAACCCGGTATAAAAAACATTCTCAATCGGGTTACAGGTGGCAACGCTTCAGTGATTAACGGTCTCATGCAAGTCACAGGGGGCAACGCCAACCTGTTTTTAATGAACCCAGCGGGGATAATTTTTGGTGCCGATGCCCAGCTGAACATCCCAGGAGCATTCACCGCTACCACCGCTACAGGTATTGGCTTTGGTGATAATAATTGGTTTAGTGCCTTTGGTAACAACGACTACTTTTCCTTAATTGGAACACCTAGTGTCTTTAGGTTCGAGACATTAGGTACACCAGGAGCCATTATCAATCACGGCCAGCTAGAGGTGACACCAGGAAATAACCTAACCTTACTGGGTGGCACTGTGATCAGTACTGGAGAACTGGCAGCACAAGACGGAAAAATTACGGTAGCTGCTGTACCAGGGGAAAGTTTAGTGAAAATTACCCAAGAGGGGCACTTGCTGAATTTGGAAATTCACCCCCTACTCACTGACCAAGAATCCTTCACACCTGTGCTATTGCCTGAACTTTTAACTGGCGCTGATGTCGGTCATGCCACAGAATACAAGGATAATGGTGATGGTACTGTAACGTTGCAGGATTCAGCCATCACTTTAGAGTCTGGAGATGTAGCGGCTAAAGAAGTAACGGCACAAACTGCAACCCTATCCGCCAACAACAATCTGACTCTAGTAGAAAGCCAGTTGTCTACCACGGAAGACTTAAACCTACTGGCCCAGAATAAAGTGGTGGTAAGGGACACACTCGATAATCCCTTCAATGCTACAGCGGGAGGAGACCTCTACATTCAGGGGGATTTAGGCATTGATATTCTGGCACTGAATCATCCTAAGACACCCTTTCAGAGTGGCGGTAATCTTAGTTTAGTTAGTGATGGGATTATTTCCGGAGATGCTCACTTTGCCAGTGGTGGTAGTTTCTCGATTCTCAATTTATCCGGTAAACCGGGTAATTTTCTGAGCTTTTATGACCCGATTATTATCTCTAGAGGCGATGTCATCTTTGGCGACTATACAGGAGCTTCCCTAAAAGTAGAATCTACCGGAAGTATTGAGGGGGGAAATATCGAGATCACACAGCCAGACACCACTGGCTCGATTCCCACTTCAGATCCAGATTTTGAAAATTTGACCCAACGCCGCTCTCTGATTTTGCGAGCAGGTTTGAGTGAGGATCAATTGAGTAATCCAGTTAATTTTGATCCTAATCAATCAGTCACCGTAGAGGGTACAGAATTCTCTAATATCGAACAGAATTCATCGGAAGGGAGTATCACTATTGGTGATATCGACACGAGTTCTGATCAGGGTGATGCTGGACCTGTAATCTTATCAGCTCAAGACGACATTATATTCCGTAATAATGATGGTTTGATTGTTACCACGATCAGGACGACAGAAATAGGGGGTAATAATTCTGGTGATGTAACCTTGGAAACTAGACAGGGAAGCATTCAGGTAAATGGTGAGACTCTTACAATTATCACCGAGGCATCAAACGGTGGTGATTCTGGTAACATAACGTTTAATGTTCCAGATTCAAACAATGTTAACTTTGAGAATATTGATATCAACACACAAGCTCAGAGGGGTGGCAATGGTGGTGATGTCATAGTCTTTGCTCCTGACATTACTAGCGAAGCTGATGTAGAAGCAATAAAAGCACAAATAGATTCTAAATCACGGTTAGAGTCTGTCGGAGGTACGGAAGGAGAGATTAGTATTAATCCGGGAAATCTACCGGATGGTGGCACCGATACCGGTACAGATGGTGGTACCGATACTGGTACAGGAACCGATGGTGGCACCGATACCGGTACAGGTACAGGAACCGATGGTGGCACCGATACCGGTACAGATGGTGGCACCGATACCGGTACAGGAACCGATGGTGGCACCGATACCGGTACAG
>NZ_CEYLVT010000423.1:0-2796 GCF_982860115.1 Moorena sp. | reverse complement strand
AGGGAGCAGGGAGCAGGGAGCAGGGAGCAGGGAGCAGGGAACAGGGAACAGGGAAGACAGAAGAGGGAACAAGACAAAAATGCTGTCAAGATATAAAGCGAAGCTTCCTGTTCTGTTGCAACTAACATGTCACAACCGCCAGTATCAATCGCTCAGCACTACCACGAGCGCACCAAATATGCTCCAGAAACCATATCAGCCAAAAATAAGGGCTTAGACTGGGAGAAGCAGCCGATACCGTTTAAAGACTACAAAGTTGGGACGAACTTTGACCTAAAACCATACTTCTCACAAGACCGGGAGCAGTTTACCTCTGAACCGAGTAAGACTTGGTGGCGGCTATCCCAGCTACTACTGTGTAGTTATGGCTTGACGGCTAGGCTGGAGACAATGGGAGCACCACTTTATCTGAGGGCAGCTCCCTCTGCTGGTGGCTTATACCCAGCTGAAGTTTATTTGATTTCCCGTGGTACTCCCCTATTACCAGCAGGACTGTACAACTATCAGTGTCTGACCCATTCTCTCGTTCATTTTTGGCAGAGTGATGTTTGGAATGCACTGCAAGAGGCTTGCTTCTGGCACCCAGTTTTGGAGAGTACGGAACTCGCTATTGTAATTACAGCGGTATTTTATCGCTCAGCCTGGCGCTATGAAGACCGGGCATACCGCAGGATTTTTCTCGACACTGGTCATCTACTCGGTAACATTGAGTTGGCTGGCGCTTTGAGTGATTACCGACCTCATCTAATTGGTGGGTTTGCCGATAAAAACGTTAATGAACTGCTTTATCTAGACCTGGAACAAGAAGGCGCGATCGCAGTCATTCCCCTGGCCGATCAGCTTAAAGTTGAACAAAATTTGCCCATCGCCCCAACTGTGTTAGCATCTCCTACTGAAGTTAATTACCCAGAGATTCCAGATGGGGAATTATTAGGTTATTTGCACCGCGCTACGGAAATTAAAGAGGGTGGTGATTGGAAAGCTAAGGATAAGACTTCAAAGAGTACAGAAATTGACCAGCAGTTAGAAGACAAGTACAACTTTCCGTTTTGTGATAAAGTTTCAACGGCTACAAATCCCATAGATTGGGGGGAGTTAACCATAGAAGGTAATGCTCCGAAAGCCTGTTTAGATACTATTCTAAAACGACGCTCTACCCGAGCTTATAGTGCAGCTAATCTGACCTTGGAGGAGCTAAAAGCTCTTCTAGATTTTACCTACCAACCTCAGCATTACATTGAGCAAGGGTTAGATGGAACACCCGATTATTTTGATTTAAGTTTAATTGAAACATTTATAGCAGTATCTGGAGTAAATGACCTAGAAGAAGGCTGCTATTATTACGCTCCTAAAGCTCAAGAATTGCGGCAAATTCGCTTTAAAAACTTCCGTAAAGAATTGCATTTTTTGTGTTTAGGGCAAGATTTGGGTCGAGATGCCAGAGCAGTGGTGTTCCACACGGCAGACTTACAAAAAGCAGTGGCTCGATTAGGCGATCGCGCTTACCGTTACCTACACATGGATGCTGGTCATCTAGGACAGCGGCTGAATCTAGCAGCGATTTACTTGGGTTTAGGAGTAAGTGGTATTGGTGGCTTCTTTGATGACCAGGTCAATGAAGTTTTGGGTATCCCTGTTGATGAAGCGGTTGTTTATATTACGACTTTGGGGCGTCCTAGAAGGCGGCTTTGAGGTTTTGGGAGATGGGGAGATGGGGAGATAGGGAGATGGGGAGATGGGGAGATGGGGAGATGGGGAGAATTTTTGTGTTGTATAAATGGGGGATGATTTTAATTGTGTAGAATGGGCATCTTGGTGGAATGGGCATCTTGCCCGTTCCTGATATTTTCTCGCTTATTCCCGATTCCCGATTCCCGATTCCCGATTCCCCACTCCCCACTCCCGTTTTTAAACAGAAAACCCCAACTCGATAGCTGGGGTTTCTTTTACGGAATCAAATTTGTCAAAAAAGTCTCATTTCGGGTTAG
Source organism: Moorena sp. (assembly GCF_982860115.1). Taxonomy (NCBI): domain Bacteria; kingdom Bacillati; phylum Cyanobacteriota; class Cyanophyceae; order Coleofasciculales; family Coleofasciculaceae; genus Moorena; species Moorena sp. Next base: position 808 of record NZ_CEYLVT010000423.1, on the reverse strand, counting down.
AGGTCGGTGCCGTGGTAACCGAGACCGGTGAAGTAGCCAGGATTTCCGGTCAATAAATTGGCTGCCAATCGACCGCCCACCGCCGAAAAAAAAGACTTTTGAGATAACTAAAAAATACATGCTAATGTAACCAAAAGTTACATGCAATGCGCCGCGCTAAAATGCGTCCTATAAAATAGTCGCGCACCAGGGGGGAATTTCACCCTCCGACAAACACTCCGGGGGAATTCCTCGCCTGGATAAAAAACCCCAACTACGCCTCTTAAACACTAGTCCGACGCGATCCGACGTAGAAAAACCTCCTCCTATTCCTCCAAGATCGTCTTGTGACAACAGTAGGAGGTCGGTTTCTTCGCTTGGTCTGGTTTCTAGATCTTGGATCTTTATCTTTTCTTTCATGTACATCAAATCAGCTTAGTGTAATCTGTGCTCTGTAACAATAGTAAAATTTAAGAGGAATAGAAGTGAATGCTTTTTTAACGTTTTTTGAGAATTTCATGAAAAATTTTTAATCACTATTTCCTTCTTTTTTTATTTTTCAAGGTTTAAGCAAAGTCTGATTTTTTTTATTTTTTAAAAAAGGGTAATTAATAAATAATTTAATCTAATATTATATTTAATAGATTCAGAGTAGGTAACAATTAATAAGTGCTTTATACGGGAGTCGGGAATCGGAAGGGTGGGGAGATAGGGAGATAGGGAGATGGGGAGAATTCTTGTGTTGTATAAATGGGGGATGATTTTAATAATTTTGTGGAATGGGCATCTTGGTGGAATGGGCATCTTGGTGGAATGGGCATCTTGCCCG
>NZ_CEYLVT010000422.1:0-2799 GCF_982860115.1 Moorena sp. | reverse complement strand
ATTATGACTTATTACCACCGCCTACACCCGTGGGCTGTTGTTCGGCTATTGCCGCAAATGCAACGGGTCGTTGTTGCTCGGTTCCGCAATCGGTCTAATGCAGAAGGGCATTTAAAGGCTCTGAAACGGTTGATGCCGGATGCTGAATTTGTGATTGTGTTTGATGTTGGGAATGATTCTATGGGTGAAGAATCTAGGGATGACCGGGAATAGGGAATAGTTGGAGGTTGTGGCAGGAAACGGGCAAGATGCCCGTTCCACCCCTGATGGCTATTCCACCCACCGGGTCAAACACCTTTTGAGGAGATGCACCCGGATCGCAAGTAGTGTGTCAGTGCAATAGTTTTTTTTGGAATCATACTTGGTTTCCCAGCAGAAAATAAAAATGCGTTCGCGTAGCGTGGCCTACGGCCAATCACGTAGCGGCTCCATTCGCGTAGCGTGGCCCAAAGGCCAAGGAGCATCGCACTAGCACTATTCCTGACTTAGTCCTCAATTTTAATGGTTATTTCGTCAGTGCAACAGTTTTTTTTAGGAATCCTATGACTTAGCTAAAACTATTTTAAGTAAGGATTAGATCTTTTTAAGACTTAGGCCAAATGACAAGCTATGGCTAAAGTATGTAAGGAATATAATCTTTGTAAAAACTCTTCGGTATTAAAGACTAAGCTAACAGAAATTACTTAGACAAAATTTAGATATTATTTGTAAAGTTGGTGAGCTTTTTCCTTGAAAATTACTATTGATTTTACCTAGATTAAGGTAACAATAACGAAAGAAGTGTAACAATTTCATACAATGCTCAAACTTAAATCTCTAGGCTTATCCATTCTTGCCGCATCCGTTGTTTGCCATAGTCAAGCACTTGCCTCTGTTCCCGAGGTTGTACTAAACGATTTTACCGACTTTTATTTTTGGGAGGTTAATCCAGAAATGTCAAACAACAGTATCAAGTCTCACCAAACACAGTACAAAAAAGAGTGGTTGGCTATTAAAGACGTTTTGAAAGACAGGATAGTCTGGATGGAATTATATAGGTGTTATGCTGATGAGGGAGAGTATGGTTATGAAATTGAGGATTACGGGGAAACAATTACAGCAATAACCGACGCGGTATTCTATGCCCGTCGCCCTGAATTAAAGGGGCGTAAAATCACACTAAGTGAAACCCACCTAATTCGAGAGTGGAACTGGATAAAACAGAGTTTTCCATACAGTTTGTGTTAGTTAGCTTGGTATGTTAAGCACACAATAATTTACACAACACCTTTAAGTATTATTGTTTCAGTACAATAGTTTGCTGGGGAATCATACCTGATTTCCCAGCAAGAGGACAGCGACAACGGATTGCGATCGCCCGAGTTTTGCTGAAAAATCCCCAAATTGTTATTTTAGATGAAGCTACGTCTGCTCTAGATTCTGAATCAGAACAACTGATTCAAGAGTCTATTAAACAGCTTTTTAAAGGACGCACTAGCTTAGTGATTGCTCATCGACTGTCTACTATTGCTGATGTTGATTTAATTGTAGTGCTAGAAAAAGGCGAGATTGTGGAAACTGGAACCCATACGGAATTAATTGCTCAAGGGGGAAGGTATGCTTATCTGTATGAACTGCAATTTGTGAAGTCAGGGAATTAAGTAGGATAGATGTATTGTTGTGATTATCCACTACATTCTGAGGCAAGGGTGTGGATTGAGACTATTTATAATAGTTATGCTCATGGAGACGATATCACACTACTCTAATCAATGCCCACGTTGTTGAAATTGGCAATAATTGCCGCTCATCTATCGGTCTATCTGGTTGCTGCGGTTAACATCTGGATTTTTTCTTATTGGAGTCAATTCTATACTTCTGTTGTCAAGGTGCGATCGCTACCACTGATCTACTGTGGCTACGCTTGTTTTGCGATCGCTAACTCCTACGAAATTGCTGAACACATCGGGGATGAGTGGGTTTATGTCAGTCAATTTTCTGATCTCAATCGGCTATTCTATACCTTCATTACTGCTGGCATGTGCTTGATTGCCCTGGGACTGAAAAAATCCCGCTTTCTGGATTTCATCTTAGTTGCCAGCACGGTTGCTGTTCCCCTACTTTATGGTGTTCAAGAGGGCAAAGAATTAATGCAGTTGGTGCAATTAGTTCCTTCGATAATTTTTGTGTATAACTGGTACGTAGTTATGAGGGACTGGCGAGTTTTTCTATTCCCATTATTCGCAAATGTGATCACTGTTGGTTTTGGTATTGCCCTGATTGTTACCGGACAGCAGGCGCTTCATCTGTTCGTCGGTTCTGCTTCAGCGATTGGCTTGCTAATTCTTGGGCGAGTGGCGTGGGTAAAACCAAAAAGACATTCCAAGGGATAACTTTGGAAAGTAAAAAAAAACGATTAAAAAAAACGACTGGTTACTTTACCAATAATTTGTTGAGAATCGACTAAACCAAAAGAGCGGCTATCGGTACTTTCTATTGGGTTGTCTCCTTCTAGGAAACAACGTCCATCTTCCAGCACCACAGTTACCCGTTTCACCAATCGCAACTGCTTTCGGTAAGGGTGTCTAGCCACAACAATGTCACCAACCTTGGGCGGCATGTGCCGATAAGCTCTCGGATCAATTAAGAGCTCCTCTCCTGGTTGGAGCAGGGGAATCATGGATGCTCCTGTAACTCGGAAGCGCAACCGTTTTCGCAATATCAACAGTATAAGCTCAGGAATACTGTTTTTGGGAAAAAGCATTTGAATTAAGAATTAAGAATTAAGAATTAAGAATTAAGAATTAAGAATTAAGAATT
>NZ_CEYLVT010000421.1:0-2804 GCF_982860115.1 Moorena sp. | reverse complement strand
CGGGAGTCGGGAGTCGGGAGTCGGGAGTCGGGAGTCGGGAGTCGGGAGTCGGGAATAGTAGGAAAGAAAACCTAGGATTTTTTGATGTTCTGATAACTCAGAATTTGGTTTCATGATCTAATTGAAAACGGTATCTAGAGGGAGCTTCGGAGCAGGTAATAGTAGGAAAAAACTCCTTTGATTTTTTGATGGTACTGGTAAAGATGTAGTGATGTAGGCGTTGGTCTGGTCAAGGTTTCGGGAGCTAAAGTCAAGAATTGTATACCACTACCAGGATTTTTCCCGATTCCCAATTCCCGATTCCCTACTCCCGATTCCCGATTCCCGATTCCCGATTCCCTACTCCCGATTCCCAATTTCCGATTCCCGATTCCCTGTTCCCTTAATTAATTATCATGAAAAAATTGCCATTTCTAATTGCAATCGCATTAACGTGCTTCCTAGCATCGGGGAAAGCCTTATCAAATTCTGTTGTCATCACACCCGATTCCCGATTCCCGACTCCCGATTCCCGACTCCCGATTCCCGACTCCCGATTCCTGATTCCCGATTCTCTAGAACAACAAGCCCAACAACTCTATGAAACAGGGCAATATCAAGAGGTGATCCCGTTGTTGGAGCAAGTTATTAGTAACTATACCGAGAGTGGAGACCTTATTGGTGAGATTAACAGCTTAGTTAATCTGGCTTTAGTTTATCAACGTTTGGGAGATATAGAAGAAGCTCAAGAAACCCTATCCCAGAGTTCTAGCAAATTATCACAACTTTCACGTAATACTAAAGAATATCAAGAATTAAAAGCCCAAATCCTGTCAGTGGAAGGACAAATAGACTTATCCCTAGGTGATGCAAAAAAAGCCTTATCAAATTGGGAGCAAACTAGTGCTATTTACCAAGACCTAGGAGACCTAACTAGATTGACGGAAAGTCAGATTTACCAAGTGCAAGCCTTACGATCATTAGGGTTATATCATCAAGCCACTAAAACCTTAACTCAAATCAAGGAAACGCTTCAAGACCAACCGGATAGCAAACTCAAAAGTACCGCCCTCCAATACTTAGGTAATATCCTGCGCCGAGTGGGTAAATTCCAAGACTCTCAAGAAATATTACAACAAAGTTTAGCCATAGCCGAAACATTAGCAGATCAAACCTTGATTGCTGAAAGTCTACTCAGTTTGGGGGATACAGCTAGATTACAAGCTGAAAGTCTACTCAGTTTGAGGGATAGAGCTAGATCACAACAGAAAAGAAAAGACGCAATGGCTTTCTATCAAAGGGTTGTAGAGAAATCTCCCTTACCGGATCTTAAGATTCAGGGACAGTTAAATCAACTGAATATATTGATAGCTAACGAAGAGTGGTCACAAGCCAGAGCATTATGGTCAGGGATAGAGTATACTTTAACGACATTATCTCCAAATCAAACAGCAATAAGTGCTAGAATTAATCTAGTCCAAACCCTGTCAAAAAGTAAAAACTCCCAACTCAAATCTCCCAACTCCCTGGTTACTTATCTCACCGATGCCCTTAAGTTGGCTAGGGAGTTGGGAGATAGAAGAGCGGAAGCTGAAGCCCTAGGTAACTTGGGAACCTTATACGAACACGCATCACGTCTTGATGATGCCCAAAAATTGACGGAAAAAGCTTTACTAATTGCTCAACAAGTCAATGGTCCCGATTTAGCCTATCAATGGCAATGGCAACTGGGCAGAATCCTCAACCAAAAAGATGATAAAAAAGGTGCGATCGCGGCCTATTCTCAATCGGTGAAAACCCTGCAATCGATTCGTAGCGACCTAGTCGCGATTAGTAGCGATATTCAGTTTGAGTTTCGAGAGAGTGTCGAACCAGTCTACCGAGAATTAGTAGGACTACTGCTGGAGGCGAATGCACCTCAAGAAAACCTCAAACAAGCACGAGATGTGATTGAATCCCTGCAACTAGCGGAACTAGACAACTTTTTTCGGGATGCCTGTCTAGATGCCAAACCAGTTAATATCGACAAAATAGACCCCAACGCTGCTATCTTCTATACCATTATCTTGCCAGAACGCCTGGAAGTAATTGTCACCTTACCGGGACAACCTCTGCGCCAGATCACCACTAACTTACCTCAAACAAAAATAGAAAGACAACTGAAGTGGGTACTCAGAGATATTACTAACCCTTGGCGAGGTCTTCAAAAGGACAACTTACAAATAATACACGACTGGTTAATCGGCCCGATTGAAACGGAACTAGCCAAGAGTAACATCCGCACCCTAGTATTTATCCCAGACGGAGCGTTGCGCAATCTTCCCATGTCTGTGCTTTATGACGGGGAAAACTATTTGATCGAGAAATATAGTATTGCGGTAGCACCTAGTTTACAATTAATCGACCCTAAAGCAAATGTCAGAAAAAACGTTTCGGCTCTGACTGCTGGAGTGACGGAAACTCGTCCCCATCGTCCCAATTTAGCACCACTTCCTGGGGTGAAGGTGGAATTAGAGAATATCAAGGCTCAAATTCCTTCATCGATTTTACTCAATGAATCCTTTACTGAATTTAACTTCAATACCGAAGTTAATACCTCTGGTTACGAAATCGTTCATCTGGCCACTCATGGTGAATTTAGTTCAGTAGCTGAAAAAACCTTTCTGCTGACCTGGGATGACGTGATCAATCTCAATGAGTTAAATAGTCTGATCTCAGCCGATCAAAAGCAAAAAAATCCCATTGAATTACTCGTCCTCAGTGCTTGTCAGACAGCCGCAGGAGACTCCCGAGCGGCGTTGGGATTGGCTGGAGTAGCAGTGCGA
>NZ_CEYLVT010000420.1:0-2830 GCF_982860115.1 Moorena sp. | reverse complement strand
TGGGGATAGTTTTATTCAGGGTAATTATCATAACATGATACAGCGTTTATTTAAAAATAAATAACCAGCTGTTGTGGCTAATGCTACAGTTTTTAGTTAGTTTTTTGTAAAATTAAGTTTTTTTTAACTACAAAATAACGTAATAAAACTTAATTAAATGGCTAGGTATTTTATGAAATAATCATAGGATAAATCGGTAGCTCATTAATTAACATGAAACCTGTGGTTTACCGACTTGTGCAAACAAGTAGCGTTGTTCTTTGTTGTCTACTGGGTGCAACTACGGCATTAGGGCAAATTACCCCAGATAATACCCTGGGGAAGGTCAGCTCGGTGGTAACGCCCAATGTGACTGTTAAGGGTGCCCTGGCAGATGTGATAGAAGGTGGGGCGATTAGAGAAAGCAATCTCTTCCACAGCTTTTCGGATTTTAATGTGGGCGAGTTTGGACGAGTTTATTTTGATAATCCTGCTGGAATTGAGAACATCCTGAGTCGGGTAACTGGAGCTAATGTTTCCAATATTTTGGGTACTCTGGGAGTGTTGGGCAATGCTAACTTATTTGTGATCAATCCAAACGGTATTTTCTTTGGTCCCAATAGCCGACTAGATCTGGGAGGCTCATTTTTTGGAAGTACTGCTGATAGTGTATTGTTTGAAGATGGCACAGTATTTAGCGCATTAAATCCGAATGGACAACCGTTATTAACGATTAATATTCCCTCTGGGTTGCAATATGGTTCAAATCCAGGGAGTATTACTAATGAGTTTAGTGATATTGAGGTACCAAATGGTCAAACCTTAGGGCTAATTGGTGGTGAGGTTACTATTCCTGGTGGTAATTTAACAGCAACCGATGGACGCATTGAGCTGGGGAGTGTTGGTTCTAATAATGTGGTGAAATTGACACCAACGGATACTAGTTTTGTGTTGGATTATTCACCAGTTCAACAGTTTCAGGATATTAGTTTGTCTGAGGGTGCTTTTGTCACTACCAGTGGGGAAGGTGGTGGCAGTATCCAGGTGCAGGGGGCTAAGGTGAGTTTAGGCGATCGCTCTGATGTATTTGCGGATACTGAGGGAAGTCAGAACGGCGGTGGGATAGTGGTTCGAGCTTCACAGCTCAGCCTTGAGGGTGGTTCTCGAATAGGTATGAATGTAACTGGCTCAGGACAGGGGGGAAATTTGACAGTGAATGCCGACTCTAGTGTTCAACTGATTGGTACTGATGCCGATGGTGAGTTTCGCACCGTTTTGTTTACTGAAACTGAAGGAGCAGGAAAAGGGGGAGATATCAGTATTACCACTGGGGAGTTAATTATCTCTGATGGAGCAGTTGTTGTGGCTGACACTTCGGGTGAAGGGGACGGCGGCAATTTGACTGTGAATGCCTCCTCTAGTGTTCAACTGATTGGTAACTCAGCCGATGGTACGTTGGCCAGCGACTTGTTGGCTCGAACTTTTGGGAAAGGAAAAGGGGGAGATGTCAGTATTACCACTGGGGAGTTAATTGTCAAAGATGGAGCAGAAGTTTCAGCTGACACATTTGATGAAGGGGACGGCGGCAATTTGACTGTGGATGCCTCCTCTAGGGTTCAACTGATTGGTACGAGAGCCGATGGTGGCTTTCGCAGCTCCTTGTTTGCTGAAACTCTTGGGGCAGGAAATGGGGGAGATATCAGTATTACCACTGGGGAGTTAATTGTAGAAGATGGAGCACAAGTTTCAACTGATACAGAGGGTGAAGGGGACGGGGGAAATTTGACAGTTGATGCCTCCGAAAAGGTTGAATTGATTGGTAGGTCAGCCGATGGTGAGTATTCCAGCGACTTGTTGGCTCGAACTTCTGGGGCAAGAAATGGGGGAGATATCAGTATTACCACTGGGGAGTTAATTGTCAAAGATGGAGCAGAAGTTTCAACTGACACAAGGGGTGAAGGGAAAGGGGGAAAGTTGACAGTGGATGCCTCCTCTAGGGTTCAAGTGATTGGTACGACAGCCGATGGGATTCGCAGCGCCTTGTTTGCTGAAACTCTTGGGAAAGGAAAAGCGGGAGATGTCAGTATTACCACTGGGGAGTTAATTGTAGAAGATGGAGCAGTTGTTTCAGCTCGCACTTTGGGTGAAGGAAACGGCGGCAATTTGACTGTGGATGCCGACAAAAAGGTTCAAGTGATTGGTACTGATGCCTCGGGTGAGTTTTTCAGCGCCTTGTTTACTGAAGCTCAAGGGACAGGAAATGCCGGAGATTTGTTGAAAATTACCACTGGAGAGTTAATTCTAGAAGATGGAGCAGTTGTTAGTGCTCAAAGCACTCAACCGGGGAGTTCAGCAGGCAGGGTAGATATTAATGCCAACTCCATCTTCCTTAACAACGATGGAATCATCTCAGCAGAAACAGCAGCAGGAGAGAACAGCAATATTGACAACAGCAATATTAATCTATATGCCCGTGACATCCGACTCCTCAACGGAAGCAATATTATAACTGACGCTAAGGATACAACAACTGGGGGCAATATAGTTATTGATACTGATACCTTAGTCGGTCTGGGCAATAGCGACATCACCGCCAATGCTCAAAAAGGCCGAGGAGGTAGTGTGACTATTACTGCCGAAGGCATCTTTGGCTTAGAGTTTCGAGACCGTGAAACTCCAGACAATGACATCACTGCCACTTCTGAGCTTGGCTCATCCTTCAACGGTCAAGTCATACTCAACATCCCACAGCTAGACCCCACCTCAGGCTTAAACGAATTGCCAGGAAGCCTAGTCGATGCAGAAGCGATCCTGGCCAATGACCTTTGTGGCTTTGAGAATAATCGGATTG
>NZ_CEYLVT010000419.1:0-2977 GCF_982860115.1 Moorena sp. | reverse complement strand
AGGGAGTAGGGAGTAGGGAGTAGGGAGTAGGGAGTAGGGAGTAGGGAGTAGGGAGCAGGCAATAAACGCTATAGATATCAATGCTATATATAGCATAAAAATAATCTGCACAAAAACGATGCTATTAAAGATAAATTTCCTGAATTATAACGTTAGCTAATTGCATTTTTAATCAACCATAAAAAATTCTAAAAAAACTTTTAAAAACCCTTGACAACAAAAACTATAATCATTACAATAATCAATATAAACCAAGTTGAACTTTTTCACTATGTCAGAACAATTTACTCGGAACTTCAAGAAACAAGCTACTAAGCACACTCTCAAAGGTCCTCGTCAATCAGTTATTTATAGTATGCAAATGTTTTATTCCCTGGGCTATGCCGAGATTGCTGAATGGACTCCTCTGGAACCGACTGAAGTGCCCGGTGAAGTGATAACTACCATGACCAAGTATTGGTTGTTGCCATAACACCTTAACTTTCTGGGGGGGTTCCCCCCCCGGTAGCCTTGGGTTTGGTCTGATAGTATAGGATCACATCCGAAAGTTTCGGGTATTTTTGTGACATAAATCAAAAGTTGAACTCGCTAGCCGTAGATAGTATTTCTACGGCTATTTTTTGTTTAAGCGGTCAGCGGTCAGCGGTCAGCTGTCAGCTATATCATAAGGGATGATAAAATTAGTAAAGATTTTTTCAGAGCTATCAGGTAAACAGGATTTTTTACCTATTGCCTATTGCCTATTGCCTATTGCCTATTGCCTATTGCCTACTCCCTACTCCCTAGCCATTGCAAGATTTCCTCAGGTAAAGCAACTTTAGTTCTAGTCATTGCATTAATACAAACGTGCTTCGTAACTGCCTTTGCCAGTAACTGTTGCGATGACGAAGCTGTAACAACCTGATAAGCAATTTCAAACTTACTTTCACTCAACTGCTCAGGCATAACCTGAATCAGCAGTGGATCCCCACAAAACATAGGACGCAAAAAATCCACACTGGCATGAACAATCGGAATTGCCACAGCGGGCTTAGTGAAAAAGGATTTGAGATTAATGCCCGATGCATCTAGAGAGGCTTCATAGGCTTCATGGCAGATAGATAAAACATTAGCAAAATAGACCACACCAGCCGCATCCGTATCTGAAAACCGAACAGTGCGATTATAAGTAAAAGAAACCATACCTCACCAAACTGCTAACCGATATAACATGAATGGCATCAAACAAGACTCCCAACCAGCAGTATATCTCAACACTGACCTCCAGGGGTCAGGATTCCCAATTCTGTGCCTTCACGGTCATCCAGCCTCAAGTCAGTGCCTTTCCGTTTTTACCCAACATCTATCCCAGAGGTTCTGGACTATCAGCCCTGATTTGCGAGGATATGGTAAAAGTCCAGCTGATCGGAATTTTCAGATGACCGACCACTTGACTGACTTGGAATCCCTCCTCGACTACTACCACATTGACCGCTGTTTGATACTAGGTTGGTCTTTAGGGGGAATGTTGGCCATGGAGCTTGCCCTAAAGCTACCTCAGAGAGTCACGGGTTTAATTTTAATCGCCACAGCTGCTCGACCTTGGGGTAATCATCCCCCCATTAGTTGGCAGGATAATCTCTATACCGGCATCGCTGGTATCTTAAATTGGTTACAACCAGGATGGCAGTGGAATATTGACACATTTGGTAAGCGATCGCTTTTTCGGTATCTGATCAAACAACACACAAGCAGCACCTACGAGTATATTGCCAAGCACGCCATATCAGCCTATTTACAGACCTCCCAAGCCGCTACACAAGCACTCAATGGTGCGATTAGGGCTGGGTATAACCGTTTGCCAGACTTACAGCAGATTCAATGTCCCTCCCTGGTCTTAGCAGGAGCTGCAGATCGCCATATTACCGCAGCATCAAGTAAAGAAACCGCTAAACATCTTAAGGATAGCCAATGGCAATGCTATAACAATACGGCTCACTTGTTTCCTTGGGAAATTCCCGATCTGGTGTTAAAAGATATCGACAACTGGATTACCAATAATCCCCAAGTTGTAAGGTGATTGGGTTGTTCGCGTAGCGTGGCCTTTTGGCCAAGGTTGAAGGTTGAAGGTTGTTCGCGTAGCGTGGCCTTTTGGCCAAGGTGGCAGGTTGCAGGTTAACTGTTTAAGCATGATGACAACTATTGAAGTCCGTCCTGTTAAGAATAAACAAGAATTAGAGGATATGTACCACCAGCGGTGGCTTGTCTTCAGAGAACCCTTAGGTATGGAAAAAGGAACAGAACAAGACAAGTACGAGAGTAGTGCTTTTCATCTCGTTGCTATCTGTAATAATCAGGTAATTGGTTCAGCAAGATTAAGAGAATTGTCTCCAGGATTGGGGACTATTGCCTACGTTGGACTATTACCTGAATTTCGTCACCAAGGCATCGGCACCAAACTGATCGAGGCATTAATTGAAAAAGCCAAAGCAAACAATCTCAATGGTTTGAGAGTAATGACTAGAATTAATGCCCTAGGTTTCTATAGTCGCATTGGTTTTATAGCCGACGGTGAGCCCTTTGACTATGTTGGCATCAGCCACCAATTTATGTACCTTAATCTATCTAGGGCTTGCTGAATAAGTCATAATTCCCGGTTGTGATAGGTGTTAGGTGTTAGGTGTTAGGTGTTAGGTAAGGTTTTAGGTTAATGGTGTTAGGGAATTTTCCATGAAGATACAAGGTTTTTGAGCCAAAGGATTCAATTAACGTTGCACTTATTCTGCCAAAAAATCCTTGAAAGCAAAGTATTGCAAGGCTTCCACACTTATTCAGCAAGCCCTCTCTAGTAAAGGGAATAGGGAATAGGGAGTCGGGAGTAGGTAATAATAACTCGATCTGTAAGATGCGTTATAAACGCACCCTACTAGTTGAGCTGACCTACTTGCCTATTGCCTATTGCCTATTGCCTATTGCCTATTGCCTATTGCCTATTGCC
>NZ_CEYLVT010000418.1:0-2982 GCF_982860115.1 Moorena sp. | reverse complement strand
CGGGAATCGGGAATCGGGAATCGGGAATCGGGAATCGGGAATCGGGAATCGGAAATTGGAAATAAAATTTAGAGGTACCTAACTAGACTAGTCAACTCTAGATTAGAGTTTCAAAGATAGATTGTTGCATAACTTGCCACAAATATAAAGAGATCTAGGGTAGCTAAATAAATTTTGATAATTGTTGTTATCTGCTCCCTGCTCCCTGCTCCCTGCTCTCTGCTCCCTATTCCCTATTCCCTGTTCCCTGTTCCCTAAAAAATAATAACCAAAAAAAATAGCCGTAGAAATCCTTTCCACGGCTAGGAATTGTTACTTATGTCTCAACTTTGTAAACCCATCCAGATGTGATTCGATGTGATTGGCCAAAGGCCACGCTACACGAACAGACCTGATGCTTTGGCCAGGGGGCAAAGCCCCCTGAAATTTAAGCCCTTAACCCAGCATTAAATACTTTGTCATTACCGTGATGAATTCGCCAGGAATCTGAGTCGGCTGAAGGGGGCTCCACTCGTCAATTTGGGCGTAACCCCGTGCATAAAGGGTATACATGGTGTTGTTTATTGCCTGGCGGGAGCCCTTAAGAATGTGCTTAATCGGGTATTTTTTTGGAGAAGGTTCCTGAGGTGTATTACTAGGAGTAATCTCCTCAGGATTGTTTTCTGGGTTAGGGCGGAAGTTGTCAGACATAGTAAAAAAAACGTTTTCAGGTTTACACTTATAATCATAACGATTATAAATTAATTTGTCAAGAACTTTTCGATTTTTTTCGGAGGGTATATTGAAATAAAATGTACAGTTATTGAATGGAATTAAGAATTTAGAATTAAGAATTTAGAATTAAGAATTTAGAATTTCCGACTCCCGACTGCCTGTATTTTTTTGTTAGACTAAATCGAAATAGGGTTTTAGGCATCTACTAGTTAATACTATATAATTAACTGGAGGCTAATCGGTGAGTGATTCAACGGGCTTGATTGAAATCTCAAGCCATCAGGACTTAGTGCCCAGTGCCGATGTGGTGTTTGTTCACGGGTTGGGAGGGGATGCTAGAAGCACGTGGCATCCCCAGGGAAAACGGGATGATGATAACTACTGGCTAGGTTGGTTAGGAAAAGATAATTTATGCGTTAACATCTGGTCTTTTGGGTATAACGCTGAAGCGACAAACTGGAAAAACAATAGCAGTATGCCCCTGTTCGATCAAGCCAGTAATTTATTAGAGTGGTTATATATCCACGATATCGGTCAGCGTCCATTAATCTTTATTGCTCACAGTATGGGCGGGCTTTTAGTCAAAAAAATGCTCAACAGTGCGTTGACCTTTAAAAAGCAAGCTATTCTTGAGCAGACGAAAGGGATTGTATTTCTGGCTACTCCCCACACTGGGTCTCATCTAGCTAAATTAATTGATAATATTGGCGTTCTGGCACGAACCACCGTAAGTGTGGACGAACTAAAAGCTCATTCCCCTCAGTTACGGGAATTAAATGAATGGTATCGAGAACATGTTCGGAGTCTAGGAATTGCCACAAAGGTGTATTATGAAACCCAGGCTGTAAACGGGATTTTGGTGGTAGATGAGGATAGTGCTAACCCAGGCATTGAAACAGTGAAGCCGGTTGCGATACCAAAGAATCACATTGACCTATGCAAACCAGAGTCTCAAAACAGTCTGGAATATCTTGGTGTCAAGAAATTTATCGAGGGATGCCTTAAAAAAAAAGAGATAACGTTTGAGTCATCTTGGAACGATTTGCCACCACAAGCCCAGCAGTTAGCATGTCGTCTGAGTCTGTTTGCTCAAGGTCCTTTTGAGTGGTCACTGGTAGAGACTTGTGTTATCGAAACTGAAAATAACGAACAATGGCATCAACAACAAGAAGTATTGGAAGACTTACGCGATCGCTTTTTGGTCAATCGTAATCTGTTGCAACTGACCAAACAGCAAACTTATCAACTCGATCAACGAATTCGCAAGTTTTTCCACACCAAGCTGGCTCAATTACCAGAGGCCGATTGCTACAAGCAACGCTTTTGTCAAACAATGGTGGCTGTGGCCAAAGAAATTCCTGAGAAACCAACTCGCGATGATATTACAGCAGTTACCCCCGCCATCCCTCATTTAGCCGAAGCTGCCACAGTTCTAACTGACTGGCTGAGGGATGAAGATTTAATATTACCTTTTATTGGCTTAGGAAGATTTTATTACGGTCAAGGTACCTATGACCAGGCTGAACCATGGTATGAACAATGTTTAGAGATAACTAGAAGCCGCCTGGGTCACCACCATCCCGATGTGGCCACCAGTCTCAACAACTTGGGAGAAATCTACTATTTTCAGGGGCGCTATGACCAGGCCGAACCCCTCATTCAACAGGCATTAGCGATGAGAATGCACCTGCTGGGTTCCGACCATCCCGATGTGGCCGAAAGTCTCAACAACCTGGCATTACTCTACAGGTCAATGGGGCGCTATGACCAGGCCGAACCCCTCATTCAACAGGCTTTGGAGATCAGAATGCAGCTGCTGGGTCACCACCATCCCGATGTGGCCACCAGTCTCGACAACCTGGCATTACTCTACTGGTATTTGGGGCGCTATGACCAGGCCGAACCCCTCATTCAACAGGCATTAGAGATGAGAAAGCAGCTGCTGGGTCCCCACCATCCCGATGTGGCCACCAGTCTCAACAACCTGGCATTACTCTACGAGTCAATGGGGCGCTATGATCAGGCCGAACCCCTCATTCAACAGGCATTGGAGATGTTTAAGCAGCGGCTGGGTCACCATCATCCCGATGTGGCCACCAGTCTCAACAACCTGGCAAATCTCTACAAGTCAATGGGGCGCTATGACCAGGCCGAACCCCTCTTTCAACAGGCTTTGGAGATGTGTAAGCAGCTGCTGGGTCACCACCATCCCGATGTGGCCACCAGTCTCAACAACCTGGGATTACTCTACTACTCAATGGGGCGCTA
>NZ_CEYLVT010000417.1:0-2998 GCF_982860115.1 Moorena sp. | reverse complement strand
CCTCTTGCCTCTTGCCTCTTGCCTCTTGCCTCTTGCCTCTTGCCTCTTGCCTCTTACCTCTTGCCTCTTGCCTATTGCCTCTTACCTACTCCCTGCTCCCTACTCCCTATTCCCTCATGAAAACCAGCTTAGCCAAATACTGGACACTGAATTACATTAATCGTTTGGGTCAACATCAAACTAAACCGATAGAAAAGGCTAAGGAATTTATCAGTGCCCAAGCTCTTACCTTATCTACAGATGAAGACACCATAGACCAGGGACTGATTAGCAGACTGTGGCAACGTTATCACACCCAAGACGACGACCTTGAGCTGGCTGAGGTTTGTCTACGTTGTTTAGTTTCTCACCAAATCAAGGAAGTTTGTTATCAGTTAGTAGAGCAATTTGGTCAGCAACATAATTTTACCATGGATGACCTACTGCCATTAGTCCTTGACCGTTATCCTGAGCCCGATCAAGGCCATAAACTAGGGGTAGATAATTCTATAACTACCTATAGTTTAAAAACCTTTGATCCAAAGAAAAGTAGCTTATTTTCCTGGACAAAAAGACTGGTTAAAACGAATAAGGAGGTGAAACGATTTTTACTCTACTATGGAATTGAGCAGGTAACGGATTGGTTATTACTGAAACAAACTACTCCTGCTAAACTACACCGTATTCTATCGGAGTTTCATCAGCTAACTGCTCAGGAAATTAACCACTATCGTGAGTTATTAGAAAGTTATCAAAGGATTTATGTAGGTCAACTGCAAGCAGAGCGTAATCAAATTAACCAACAACGACAACAACAAGGCTTAGGTAAACTCACAACTCCTTACCCAATTCCTAGGAAAGAGCAATTAGAGCTGATCACAACCTTGGGTTCATCCATCGGGAAACTATCTCCAGAAGCAGTGCTTACTGATTTACAACGGTTAGCTCAGCTAATTCGAGACTATAAAAAGAATCGTGGCAGGAATGTTACCACTCAAGCGTTAGGAAAATTTGAGCATCAATTAGCAGCTGATGATACCAGTAATAATCAGGAAGAAGACGAGGTATTAGCTGCCTATGACCAATTACTACAGGATTGTTTAACTACTGCTATTCAAGACGTTATACAAAACCGAGTTGCTTATCTAAGTCGTCAACAAAAGCCAAAACATCAGCAATTTTTACAAGCACTAGATTTATTTCACTGTCAGCATGTTACTATGACTAATATTGCTGCCAAAATCGGCTTCACTGCTCAATATCAAGTCAGTCGCTTGCTAGACCTAAAAGCCTTTCGGGCTGATATTGCTAGACGCACTTCCGTGAGATTACATCACCAACTCGTGGAGTTAGGCCAAGCCTACGCTTCTGCACAAAGTGTTAAGGAATTAGAGAAACGAATTAGTCAGTTTGTGGAAGAAGAAATTAACCGGATTATGACTGCAGCTATGAAAGAAACCTTTGTTAAAAACAAATACAAACTGTCTAGTAATTTTTCTCGCACCTTATGTGACTTATTGAAAAAGGGAGCAGGGATTAGGGAGTAGGGAGTAGGGTGTGGGGTGTGGGGAGTGGGGAGTAGGGTGTGGGGTGTGGGGTGTGGGGTGAAAGGGGGGGATTAGATTCAAAAGTCCCCTTAAAAAACGAAGGGAGTAATTAAATTCAAAAGTCCCCCTTATTAAGGGGGATTTAGGGGGATCTCAATCATGGTCTACTCCCGACTCCCGATTCCCTATTCCCTACCCCCCACACCCCACACCCTACCCCCTATTCCCTATTGCCTATTGCCTATTGCCTATTGACTGTTCCCTCAATATATTCTCAACTTAAAATGCTAAATATATCTACAGAAATGATTTCCTTTCCAGCATTAACCGAAACCCTAACGCTGGAATTAGAACAACAACAACAAGCCCTGGATATAGCCAACCAGATGGCAGAGAAACCAGGAAC
Source organism: Moorena sp. (assembly GCF_982860115.1). Lineage (NCBI taxonomy): Bacteria > Bacillati > Cyanobacteriota > Cyanophyceae > Coleofasciculales > Coleofasciculaceae > Moorena > Moorena sp. The sequence goes on along the minus strand of NZ_CEYLVT010000417.1, from coordinate 1,066 downwards.
ATTAGCTATCTATCTCCAAGAGTTAGCCTTACTAGTTTTTGAAGATTGGCTGGAAAAACGGGAGCCAAGTTTACGGGTAGAACGAGCAGCTAATGTTTTAGTAAACTCTGAATTATCTCAAGCTATTGCTAAAGTTATTAATCCTGTGTGTAATCTACAGGTAGGAGAGTTTAAGATTTGCCTTATTCCTACCTTTGGATTTAGTGACCCCTTCGTAACGCTGCCTGAAGCAATTGTTACTATTCCCCAATTCACTGCTCATTTTTATGTCGTTATTGCCATTGATGATGACTTAGGGATTGCTGGGATTAAAGGGGTAAATCGATACGACCAGTTAGTCAGAGATATTAGTAATCTAGTTGTTGGCTCTGATCATAATTACGAGCTCCCTTTATCTAGGTTTACTATGAGTGGAGACGACTTACTACTGGATTTACAATGTCTCTCTCCTGAGGAAATTCCTTTAGCAGAAATACCACAGCCCGAGCCTAATTATGTTAGAGACGTAATCGAAATCCTGAATCAACGGGCGATTGATGTGGGACAATGGTTATATAATCAAATTGATGACTTAGCTCAAGAGTTATCTTGGCAGCTATTACCAGCACCTTCCCCAGCATTGCGGTTTCGTCGTAACCCAGCCCAAGAATTAGCTGAGATTATAACTATTATTGATATCGAAATTCCTGCTGCCGCTGTCCGTAGTTATCGAGATTTTCAACTAGCTGGAATTCCACTGCGCCTTTATGCTGTAACTTGGCAATTACCCCAGTCTGAACCAGAAGGGGATTGGAGTATATTGCTGATCCTGGGAGCTAGCCCAGGTAATACTCCACCTTGGGGGATAAAATTGCGTATTACTGATTATACCATGGTCTTGGATCAACAGGAGTTGACCACTAATAACGACTATTTATTTACTCAGTTTGTGGGGGCTAATCATGAAAAGTTTCTAGCTACAATTATCACTGCTGACGAAACAGCACACACCTCGATGTTGTTTGAATTTAAAGGGAGTAGGGAGTAGGTAGTAGGGTGTGGGGTGTGGGGTGTGGGGTGTGGGGAG
>NZ_CEYLVT010000416.1:0-3010 GCF_982860115.1 Moorena sp. | reverse complement strand
CCCGATTCCCGATTCCCGATTCCCGATTCCCGATTCCCGATCCCCGATTCCCGATTCCCGATTCCCTCTTACCGATCCCCGATTCCCTCTTACCGATTCCCAATTCCCGATTCCCGATTCCCGATTCCCGTTGGCCAACAACTCTATGAAACAGGTCAATATCAAAAGGCTATACCGTTGTTGGAGCAAATTATTAGTAACTACAGGGAGAGTGGCGACATTTTAATGAGATATACAGAGTTTTTTGCCTATTCCCTATTGCCTATTGCCTATTGCCTATTGCCTATTCCCTATTGCCTATTCCCTATTGACTATTCCAAATTATCGATTACCTAAAGTAAACAATGCAACTAATCTAATTAAAACTGCCAGATTGGCCTAATAAAAATTAACAGTAAAAACCTGAGTTTTATGAAATAATTATGTCAATTCGGTAGCTCTTTTTTATTACCATGAAACCTCTGGTTGACGGACTTGTGCAAGCAAGTAGCGTTTTTCTGTGTTCTTTACTGGGTGCAACTACAGCATTAGGACAAATTACTCCAGATAATAGCCTGGGGAATGAAAGCTCTGTAGTAACTCCCAATGTCGATGTTAAGGGTGCCCTGGCAGATTTAATTGAAGGTGGGGCGATTAGAGAAAGCAATCTCTTCCACAGCTTTTCAGATTTCAATGTGGATGAGATGGGGCGAGTTTATTTTGATAATCCTGCTGGAATTGCCAACATCCTGAGTCGGGTAACGGGAACTAATGTTTCCAATATTTTAGGGACTCTAGGCGTATTGGGTAATGCTAACTTGTTTGTGATTAATCCAAACGGTATTTTCTTTGGTCCCAATAGCCGACTAGATCTCGGAGGGTCATTTTTTGGGAGTACTGCTGATAGTGTGTTGTTTGACGATGGCACAGTTTTCAGCACATTAAATCCCAAGGAAAAACCGTTGTTGACCATTAATATTCCATCTGGGTTGCAATATGGCTCAAATCCAGGAAGTATTACTAATCAGTCTCGTCATGATTTTGGGGAACGACGTAATGGTCTTCAGGTGCGAAATGGTCAAACCTTAGGCCTAATTGGTGGTGACATTACTATTGATGGTGGTGGCTTAAGAGCAACCGATGGACGCATTGAGCTGGGGAGTGTTGGTTCTAATAGTGTGGTGAACCTGACCCCAACCGATACGAGTTTTGTGTTGGATTATTCACCAGTTCAAGGGTTTCAGGATATTAGTTTGTCCGAGGAGGCTAGAGTTGAGACCAGTGGCGAAAGTGGTGGCAGTATGCAGGTGCAAGGGGCTAAGGTGAGTTTACGCGATCGCTCTTTTGTATTTGCGGATACCAACGGCAGTGGAAGTGGCGGTGGGATAGTGGTTGAGGCTTCACAGCTCAGCCTTGAGGGTGCTTCTAGGATAACTACGGATGTAACTGGCTCAGGACAGGGGGGAGATTTGACAGTGGATGCCACTGAATCTGTTCGAGTAATTGGTGCATCGCCTGATGATATTGCCAGCGCTTTGGCAGCCAACGTCATTGAAGAAGCAACAGGAAATGGGGGAGATGTAACTATTACCACTGGGCAGTTAATGGTTTCTGATGGAGCACAAGTTTCAGCTAGCAATCTTGGTCTTGGGGACGGGGGAGATTTGACTGTGGATGCCGACTCTACTGTTCAAGTGATTGGGACCTCAGCCAATGGTCAGATTCGCAGCGGCTTGTTTGCTCTAACTCAAGGGAAAGGAAAAGCGGGAGATGTGAGTATTACCACTGGGGAGTTAATTGTCTCTGATGGAGCAGAAGTTTCAGCTAGCACAAGGGGTCTTGGGGACGGAGGAAAGTTGACTGTGGATGCCGATTCTACTGTTCAAGTGATTGGGACCTCAGCCGATGGTCAGTTCGGCAGCGGCTTGTTTGCTCGAACTTTTGGGAAAGGAAATGGGGGAGATGTGAGTATTACCACTGGGGAGTTAATTGTCTCTGATGGAGCAATTGTTTCAGCTAGCACTTTTCGTGAAGGGGACGGCGGAAATTTGACTGTGGATGCCGACTCTACTGTTCAAGTCATTGGTAGGTCAGCCGATAGTCGGTTTGCCAGAGGCTTGTTTGTTCAAGCTAATCGAAACTCAACAGGAAATGCCGGAAATTTGAATATTACTACTGGGGAGTTAATTGTCTCTGATGGAGGAATTGTTTCAGCTGGCACTTTTGGTGAAGGGGACGGCGGAACCTTGAGTGTAGATGCCTCCTCTACTGTTCAAGTGATTGGTACCTCAGCCGATGGTCAGATTCGCAGCGGCTTGTTTACTCGAACTAAAGGGACAGGAAATGCAAGAGATTTGAGTATTACCACTGGGGAATTAATTGTCAAAGATGGAGCAGTTGTTTCAGCTGGTACAAGCGGTGAAGGGAACGGGGGAACCTTGAGTGTGGATGCTGAGGAGACTATTCAACTAATTGGTACCTCAGCCAATGGTGAGTTTGTCAGCGGCTTGTTTGCTCAAGCTAATCAGAAAGCAACAGGAAATGCCGGAAATTTGAATATTACCACCGGGCAGTTAATTATCTCTGATCGAGCAGAAGTTAGTGCTAGAAGCATTAAAGAGGGGAGTTCAGCAGGGGAGGTAGAGATTAATGCCAACTCCATTTTCCTTAACAACAAAGGTAGGATCACAGCAGAAACAGCAGGAGGAGACGACAGCAATATTAAACTCTTTTCCAGTGACATCCGACTCCTCAACCAAAGCTTGATTATAACTGACGCTCAGAATACAACCACTGGGGGAAATATATTTATTGATACTGATACCCTAGTCGGTCTCGGAGATAGCGACATCACCGCCAATGCTGAAGAAGGCCCAGGAGGTAGTGTTAGGATTAATGCCCAAGGCATCTTTGGCTTAGAGTTTCGAGACGGTCCAACTCCAGGAAATGACATCACTTCCACCTCCACCCTTGGTTCATCCTTCAACGGTGACGTAATCCTCAACATCTCCCAGGTAGACCCCACCTCAGG
>NZ_CEYLVT010000415.1:0-3028 GCF_982860115.1 Moorena sp. | reverse complement strand
GAATCGGGAATCGGGAATCGGGAATCGGGAATCGGGAATCGGGAATCGGGAAAAATCCAAAAATCCTGTGTACATCATACTGAGAGCTTGCACCAGTACAAAAAAATATCCAAGCTTTTTAGTACTGTTCCCTGTTCCCTATTCCCTGTTCCCTGTTCCCTGTTCCCTGTTCCCTTTTACTATCAATCCTATGTTCACAACCCAAAGACAAACACTGTAGTAAAGTAATGGAAAGCGTTCAGAACTCAGAAAGGGTTGTTGTTACCTTCTACAAATGGGTAGGTATTCTGGTTTTGGTTTACCTACTGATTGTGGCAGTAGGGATAATTGGTACAGGCTTTAGGTCAGCTACTGGGGAGCAAGCTAAGGAATTGTTCGAGTTTGCTACTAATCCCTTTGCTGCCTTAATTGTTGGTATCCTAGCAACTGCTTTAATCCAATCTTCAAGTACAGTAACCTCGATTATTGTGGGTCTAGTAGCTGGTGGTTTGCCAGTGGCAACGGCTGTTCCTATGGTTATGGGCGCTAACATTGGCACCACCATCACTAATACACTGGTTAGTTTAGGACATATTCAAAATAAGGACGAATTTAAACAAGCTTTTGCTGCTGCAAACATCCACGACTTCTTCAATCTGATTAGTGTCGTGATATTCCTACCTTTGGAAATTACCACTCACTTCCTGGAAAAGATTAGTCTGTTTTTAACAAGCCTGGTTGTGGGAGAAAATTCGATTAATTTAAACAACGTTAACCTGATTAAATTCGCCACGGATCCAGTCACTGATAGGATTAACACTGTCAGTAATAGTTTACCAGAACCATTTAATGGTATTGCCCTGATAGTCTTGGGTATCAGTCTTATTTTCCTATCTATCTTTTTCATTGGTAAACTGCTCAAAACCTTAATGGTAGGACGAGCGAATCAGATGTTGCACACCGCTATCGGTAACGGTCCCATGGCTGGGATTGCTTCTGGGACACTAGTCACGGTAATCGTGCAATCTTCTTCCACTACCACCAGCCTGATCGTTCCCCTAGCTGGTACAGGTTTATTGAGCTTACAAGAAATTTATCCGTTTACCCTAGGGGCAAATATCGGAACCTGTATCACTGCGTTACTTGCCGCTACCGGAATCACGGAAAACCCAATCCCTGCTTTAGAAATAGCTACAGTTCATCTACTTTACAACACCCTCGCCGTTGTGATCATCTACAGCATTCCTGTTTTGAGACAAATGCCAATCCTGGGTGCAGAAACCTTAGCTGCTGTTGCTACTGAGCGGAAGTATTTAGCTTTTGTCTATATTGGAAGCGTTTTCTTCGTTATTCCTGTACTACTTCTGAGTCTATCGACGTTGCTGTAAGCATTCAGCTATCAGCTATCAGCTATCAGCTTATGCGCTATCCGCACGCTATGCGAACAGCCTTTATGTAAAGCATTAGGCTGTTCGCATAGCGTGAGCCTTTGGCTGACGGCTGACAGCTGACGGCTGACAGCTGACGGCTGACAGCTGACGAGTGCTGATTCTCTATAGTCCACTGAACTATAGAGAGTTAATTAATAATAATTATTGCTAAGCAAATCATATCAAGCCTTACTATAGCAAGCTTTATCTTCTTGAAGCCTAATTCTTACCTTATAGGTTTAGGATAGCTCTAGGAAAATTTATTGAAATTTAATATCAACTATTGACTGCCGCGCTCCCTTTAAGTTAAAGTCTATGAAATATACCCGATCACTGATCCTTTCGAGGCATAGCCGAAAGGTTAAGCAGCAAAAGGGTGAATCTACACTAGTTGGAGACAAAGTATGTTAGAGCAAATCAAAGGATTAACTGCTGAAAAGCGCGCTGTTAGCAAAATTCAAGTCGAAATCAAGGAAATCGTTCCGAATAATCCCCGTAAGACTACTGAATCTTGCCTAAATACTGACGCTGACGGTGGTGATCTTAGAAGCGAGGAATCCTGAGACTATCTGAGCTTCTTAGGTAGCTATTGCTTATGAGCCTAGAATTGTTAGCAATAATTTAGTTGCTAATAGTTTTGGCTAAATCCGAGCTTGTATCAGAAATTAGAGAAATCTTCTCAATTATATTTCTGGTGCAAGCTAGTTCCTTAGTATAATTTTTTTGTTGCTAATATTTCTCAAATAGTTATGTCAGTGCTCGCAAAAATCCTCAAGCCATACAGTGAGCAGAAATTCCTAGAATACCATTGGACGAGTAAAGCAGTATTTATCCCAAGTGAGGACGAAAGGAAGTTTGCTGATCTATTTTCTTGGCAAAAACTCACCAATCTCCTGAATTTCCATCAATTCAAGTATCCGGAGCTGCGCTTAGCCTTAGATGGCAAAGTTTTGGAGGAAAAGGAAAACGCTAATCTAATCAAGTGGTGCCAGTCAGGAGCAACTCTAATCATCGACAAGGTACATAAACTAGTACCCGAAATTACTAACTTTACCTCAGAAGTTAGACAAGATTTAGGCTATAGTGCTCAAGTCAATTCCTATTGTTCATGGCCCAGTAAACAGGGATTTTCCTGTCACTACGATACTCACGATGTCTTTATCTTGCAAATAGACGGAAACAAGGAATGGTACGTATTTAGCGATACTCTAAAATACCCGTTGACTGAGCAAAAATCAGCCTCTGAAACACCTCCGGAAGGAGAGCCTTACTTGAAGTGTATCCTTACCCCTGGTGATGTGTTGTATATACCCCGTGGACATTGGCACTATGCTGTTGCTCTAGATCAACCGTCACTACATTTAACCCTAGGGATTCATTGCCAGACTGGTGTGGATTTTTTAGACTGGTTGGTTAGTGAGTTACGGCAGAATGAAGCCTGGCGTAAAAATTTGCCACTGCGGTTCGATGCTGCTCCATTAGATCAGTCGATTGATAACTTAATCGAAAATTTCAAAGAATACCTTAGTAACAGTGATATCCAGGAACAATATAACTGTTATCTTGCTGGGGGGGCGACGAAACAGCCTGAAATGCTTGGTATGTAAAGTTTGTAGGAT
>NZ_CEYLVT010000414.1:0-3033 GCF_982860115.1 Moorena sp. | reverse complement strand
AGGCTCAGCTGAGGAATTTGTTGTTTGAACCAGGCTTTTCCACTGTCTCTGGGGTGAATAACCTCTCTGGACGTGGTGTTGGTCTTGATGTTGTCCTAAACCAGGTCAAAGCTCTGAGGGGTTCGGTAATAGTTGATTCTTCTCCCCACCAAGGCACCAGATTTAGACTACAAATTCCCCTGAGTTTAACCATAGATAAATTACTCCTGTGTCAGGCTGGGAGCCAAGTTTATGGTTTGATCACTGATCAAGTTTCGCAAATTATCATTCCTCAGGAAAACCAGCTCCGAAGTTGGGAAGATGGTCTTGTCCTCTACTTGGGTACCGGCAGTGATCAGCAACTGGTTAAAGTTTACCAACTTGGGCAAGTCCTAGATTATTCCTCTGTGGTTTCTCCATTCTCGGTAACCCATCCCCATCAGCCTGTTGTTCCTAAAGAGACGATCAGACCAATCATTCTTATCAATTACCAGGATCAGCTTGTCGGTCTGGAGGTAGACCAACTGCTTGGAGACCAGGAGTTGGTGATTCGTCCTTTGGGCACAATGATTGTGCCACCCCCCTATGTCTATGGGGGCAGTATTCTCGCCGATGGTCGGTTGACACTGGTGCTCGATGGGACTGAATTGATCCAGTACCTATCTGACCAACAGACCGATGGCAGTCAAAGGTTACAGGCTAGCACATTGAAGGTTAAAAGTTTAAGCCCAGATCAAGCCACCAAACCGATAGAAACCCTTTCGCAAAAGCAGCTTCCACCTTCAACGGTTGAACCGTTCTGGGTCAGACATAAGCCAAAGGTACTCGTCGTAGATGACTCGATCACCCTGCGCCAAACTCTAGCCATGACCTTAGACAAGAATGGCTATCACGTGTTTCAAGCCCAGGATGGTTATGAAGGGATTGAGCAACTAGAGCATCAGACAGACATACAGTTAGTGATTTGTGATATTGAGATGCCTCGCATGAATGGGTTTGAATTTCTCAAACACTGTCAGCAAGATCCAGCTTTGGTAGATATTCCTGTCGTTATCCTCACCTCCCGCAGTAACGATAAACACCGCTTGATTGCTGCACAGTTGGGGGCAAAGGCTTATATCACTAAACCCTATTTGGAACACAAATTGTTGACAACAGTAACCGATGTTGTTGAGCCCATTTAATCCTTAATAAGGGAGTAGGGAGTAGGGAGTAGGGATTAGGGGGAATAAAGACTATACTGCATAAGTATTATCAACAGTATATTCAACCCTATATCCTGGAATGATTTGGTAATTTTTAATTAGTAATTTATCATTAATACGTAATTTTTTTTCAGCCTAACAAATTATTAAAAAATAAAAGTTTACCTTTTCATAAATATTAATAGCTTTAATAAGGTTAAATAAAGGCGATGTTATACAATAATTCAAACCTAGAAAAGTTCATGGTTTTTCAGATTGCTGACTATTCCCTATGTCTCCCGATTATGGATGTCCTGAAAGTGGTAAATTTTACCAATGAAATTAGCCGGGAGATGAAAACTATGGGATTAGTTCAGCTAGGCAAGCATACCATTAAAATTTGGGATTTACATCAGCAGTTGGGGGGTGGTAGTTTACCTCACCTAAGCCCTAACCAAAGGTTCTTAGTGATTATTCGTCCTAGGGACTCCGAACTTTGGGGAATTTTTGTCGATGATCTGCCCAATTTGGTGGAGTTACCCCAAGACATGATGCGACCTATCCCGAAGTCTTACCGTCAGTCCAGTGTTTTGGAGATGATATCTCATGTAGCTGTTATATCAAACGAAGCATCTACTCAGAAAATTTTTCTTTTGGATTTACAGCAAGTCGGTGCCTTGACTCATTAATCGTCACTAGAAAACGCTATAATAAAAATCTAAACTTACCAATTGCCATTTGTTAATTGTTAATTTGTAGCAATTAACAATTTTTTTATGGCTAATGATCATAAATAAACTACACTATTAAAATTAACTCTAAGTTAGTTAACATGAGTACTTTTCGTGTTGGTATTGCTGGTCCAGTTGGTTCAGGGAAAACTGCTCTATTAGATGCATTGTGTAAAGCGCTGCGAGACTCTTATCAAATCGCTGTGGTCACCAATGATATATATACTCAGGAAGATGCCCAGTTTTTAGTTAGGAGTCAGGCTCTAGAAAGCGATCGCATTCTGGGTGTGGAAACGGGGGGTTGTCCCCATACTGCCATTCGGGAAGATGCCTCCATGAACTTGGCAGCCATTGAACAGTTGGAAAATCGGTTTACTGATTTACACTTGGTGTTCCTAGAAAGTGGAGGGGATAACCTAGCAGCAACCTTCAGTCCAGAACTAGTAGATTTCACTATCTACGTTATTGATGTCGCTGCTGGGGATAAGATTCCTCGTAAAGGAGGACCAGGAATCACCAAGTCTGACTTGCTGGTGATTAACAAAATTGATCTGGCACCCCAGGTGGGAGCAGATTTGGGGGTGATGGAACGGGATGCTAAAAAGATGCGAGGAGATAAACCCTTTGTGTTTACGAATTTGAAAACTAAAGAGGGACTCTCTAGCGTTATTGACTTGATAAAACTTGACATGGGCGCTTATTAAGTCCCTTGAGAAGGTGGTAATAAACGTGTTGGAATCAAACCTAATCTGATCATAGGATCATGGGTGGTCATGATACTGTTTTCTTTGTTTGTATTATAGCATTTATCACTTGGTTGAAAAATGCTAGATAATTAATTATTATCTTATAGTTTAGCAATTTTAATCTACCACAAAAAAAAGTATTAAATTATACTTAAATTTAGGTAAGCTGGTAGAGCCAACCTTATCCTGGTTGATTACCAAAAAGTCAAGTAACTTTGCCTTCGCCTTGGGCGCAGCAGAGCCCATGGCCCCCCTCGTGATCCCCATTTATAGCCAGATTCAATCACTGGGATTCCTTGCTTTCAAGGGTTTCCCTTTAGGGAGTATTATGATGTGGAGATAATTACCCTGTCTTGATGCAGTCGCTCATGGGGAGGGGCTGTGTGCGGAACC
>NZ_CEYLVT010000413.1:0-3033 GCF_982860115.1 Moorena sp. | reverse complement strand
GAATCGGGAATCGGGAATCGGGAATCGGGAATCGGGAATCGGGAATCGGGAATAGAAACAAATAGTTTTTGATGTTATCAAATATTAGGATTTATTTGGCTGGATTATATATTGAAAACTAAGTTTTTAAAAAATGCTTTAATGTTTTCATGATCAATAATATTTTTTTTAATTTCACAAAATTAACAACTATTAAACACAAAGCATCTACCTGATTAAGCCAAATAGTTTAATCAGAAATAAAACAGCTAAACTGTATTTAGATAGTAAGGTTAATTTTTAGGATTACTAGTGGTTAGACCAGCTCATAAACAAAAATAAATAAAAATTATCTATAGTTAGGTGTACATCAATAACTACAGGGCTATATTAATTAATAAAGAACTATTTCACGTAATTATGTGGCCATCCTGGCAATAATTTCAAAGGATAGGACTTATGCACTGAAACGAAAAATTAAGGATTTAGCCAATAAGTCACAGGTCAGCATTAAGCCGTCAGCTGTCAGCCGTCAGCCGTCAGCTTTCCGTAACTTAAATTAAACGAATGCTTACCTCTTCTATTCAACAGCTGTTCCCAAAGCGTGCGCTATGCCCATAAGCTGTTCGCGTAGCGTGCGCGTAGCGCTTAAGCTGATGGCTGATAGCTGATGGCTGATAGCTTACAGGCACAGAAAAAAGGGAACAGAGGGGATTCCTGTTCCCTATTCCGAAGTTGAACACTTCTGACGGTTAACTGTCTTCAAGGTCACCAATATCCCGCTTCAGAGGTCGCTTGTAGGTAAAGGTGAAGGTATCGCCACTCTCAATTACCTGGCGGATTTCGCTATACATGGGATAGTCACCCACTCCACTGACACTTGCCCAGCCCCGCGCCCTAGTTAATGCTACAAATAGCTGGTTACGCAAACTGACATCACTCTCGTTCCTAGCAACATTATCAACACCGACCACATACACCATATCGGCTTCATTACCCTTAGCACGGGGCACACGAGATATGGTTACTCCACCATCTTTCCAGAAGCGATCGCGATCAACGTGGGGCCATTGAGGTTTTAGTTCATTCAACTCCAATGCTGTGGGAATATAAATATCAATGTCTTGCTCCATCAAAACAACAGCGACATGATTTTCTAATTCAATTGCTTCAGAACTGGAGCCTAAAACTAGCACTAAGATTTCTTTACTGGCTTTCAGGTCATCATCAACCAGATTATGCATAATCTTATCGGCCAACGCACTAATTTCTTCCTGACGAGAGCCATAGGTTTCAAAGTATAATACTGGTGCGCTCCATAATTCAGGAACTGGATTGGGGGAGTTTTCTTTTGGACGATGGATGGTGATTTGTTGACCGGGAATAAAGTTTCCTTTGACTTCATAACCAATTTTTTCCCAATCCTCCTTTCTGGTAATTCCAGTTAGCATTCCCTCAGGACGTAGCAACCCCATTCCGAGCCCATGAGCAGCAGTGAGAATTGAGCCAGGAGTGCGGTAGCAGCGCCGCATAACTTCAGATTTTTTAATACCACCGGGGTATTGTGATCCTTGTGACAAAAGTCGGCTGAGATTTTCACCCAACAGTTCTTTTGTGGTAGGAATTTTTAAGGTGTCTAGGCTTTGAGCTTCGTCATACGCCCAGATTAAGCGCCGTTGTTCTGGCTGTTCTGGGTCAACAGGTCGTAAGGCTTGATAAGCTAGCCAATAAATTGCTTGTTTGCCCTGGAATTTTAAGTCATCTTCAGTAACTAAGTCTTGTCCTTCATCAATTAAAATGGCATCAAAGCAGGGTTCAATGTTAATTTCTTCCGATAGCCGTTTACAAACTTCTGCCAAACCCCGATTGGGCTGTCTTTGCCGAGTATCCCCAGCGGATTTGGGTCTAGCGCCATTTAACTGGCAAATTGTGCTGTACAAACCAGGCTGATTCTTAGCACCCCAAGCATGAAGCACTCGCAGTTTCTGGTTAGTCTTGTGGTCATACTGGATATCACCATTGCTGAAACGACGCAGCCATCGATCCACTAACCCAATCATCAAGTCGTAGAGGGTGCGACTAAAAAACACTAACCCAATCCTCCAGTCTGGGTGCTTCAAGTGCATATGAGCGGCTTTTTGGCATAGCAGCACTGTTTTTCCTGACCCCGCAATTCCCCGCAGCCGCTGAAACCCAGGAGGGATTTCTTTACCAATGTGTTCCTGCTGCCAATCTAATTCGTAGAGTTGTTGGGAGTAAGCGGCTACAACATTAGCGCGAGTTTTGCCTTCGGTAGAGACTAGGGTACGCGGAGGTTTACGGAAAATTGGTGCTCCGCTGATCACGGATAAGAGTAACTTCCACTGCTGATCATCTATGTCTTCTCCTGGTATCACTGATTCAGTTTCTTGAATACACTCTAGCAAGCCAACTTTACCCAGTTGGTCCTGGAAGATAATGGGAGGACAGTCTGGGAGTTGATCAAAACCGTGGTGTTGCCATTGTTCTTGAGTAATTAAAGGAAGAGCAATCATCGCCCTACCAGTAACTTTGCGCCAAATAGCAGGTTCGCGATCGCAAAAAGCAAGTATTGCTTTTAACTGATGTTCAGCTTGTTGGTAGGGATTTGGGTCAGCGGTGTAAGGGTTTTGGAGTTGCCACTGCTCATCATCAATAGTAATAATTTCATCAATAGTGATAGATTGGATTTTAATTACTACTAGACCAAGGTCTTGATCAGTAATAAAAATATCAGGCTCTTTAGAGATTTCCCCTACTTTAGAAAAAATAGGATAGCGCCAGTAAGCAATACAATTGCGTTCTGAAAAAGCACTGCGAGTGGCATCCCATACTCTTTGTTTTCCTGTTTCTTCACTTTCTGTGATCGGTTCAGTGGTAATAAATTTGCGACCCTGATCTATATCGATAACCGACATTTGGGCTAATTTCCTATATTAAAATTTACTTTTTAATTCGGTGAGGTAGACAATTTTAGGGAATAGGGAGTAGGGAGTAGGGAGTAGGGAATCGGAACCCACCCCTAACCCCTCCCAG
>NZ_CEYLVT010000412.1:0-3053 GCF_982860115.1 Moorena sp. | reverse complement strand
CTCCCTCTGGGTCGCCCCATGTTTTACCCTAATGTAAAAAACCTACCCCTGTGAGCTACTCCCTACACCCGACCCCCTACACCCGACCCCCCACTCTCTACTCCCTACATTACAAATCATCAGGATTGACCCCAAGGCTACGCAATTGTTCTGCCAATCGTTCAGCCCGTTGGTGTTCCTGTTCAGCCCGTTCCGCTGAAGTTGGAATCCAATTACCTGCGCCATCATACCAACGTAGCCACAACCCTTCTGTTTCTTGATATTTCCCCTGCCAAACGCCTAACCCTAATTCCAGTCTTGGAAACCAAAATTTCGGTTCAGAAAGTTCTACTTCCTGATACTGTATGGGCATTAATTGAAACACCCGGAACTGGTTATCGTAACGGTCAAAAACCACATAGTAAGGAATCCGCATATACTGCTCATAAGCTTGCCATTTAGTAGGTGGCTTGTTGGCAGACCTTAGGGTTTGTCCTAAATCTTCGGCTTCCGTACCTGGTGATAGGAGTTCCACTACCAAAAATGGTGCTATTCCTTCCTGCCAAACCACATAACTCCAGCGCAGATCTTGTTGTTGTTGAGCGGGAGTCACACCCAATACCACAAACCAATCCGGTCGCTTGTGCCATAACGAATTACGGCTATCGTAATATAAATTCAGGTCTGTACCAATGAACATTTCCTCCCTAGGGTAATTGGGAGGTTGGCAAGTTTCTCGCAATAGCTGGGGTTGGAAGTCATGAAACTCGTCAGGCAAACCAGGCTCCTCTGGGTCTTCACTAGGTAGATCATACATAGTGGGCATAGTTTCCCTGGCAGGACGGGGTGGGTCAGTGTGGTACATGATCCTATGTTGAACCTGATAGTTTGAGCATAGCATCTTGGGGAATAGGGAACAGGGAACAGGGAACAGGGAACAGGGAACAGGGAACAGGCAAAAGGCAAGAGGCAAGAGGCAAGAGGCAAGAGGCAAAAAATCCTGTGTACCTCATAGCTGTGAGAAACGCTATAGGTCATGAACAATGTAAGTATTCAGCTAATAGCTGATATAGCACTACGCATTAAAGTTAGGACATTGATACAAGTAGCAAAAGCTGTTCTAGTAAACTATTGCCTATTGCTAGCATGCCTATTGCCTTAAAGGGATAAGCAATGTCGCTCATGACTCTGAGAATTGCTATAACTTAAACAGAAGCTAATCGCGCTACAAACTCTTGATGGGTCTCGGAATCTATCCCTTCTTGCAATACCGCCAAAACCTGCTGCATCTTTCCAGCTAATAAAGCCTCCACCCCTAAGCGCAATCCAGGAAACACCAGGCTACTCAATATACCTGCATCTGGCTGCTGTTGCACATATTCCCCTTCGCGCAACACATACCAGCGAAACTCCCGCTCCTGGGTTAGCCAAACTAAATACTCTTTCACTCCATTCCGACGATAGGCTCGCAGCTTATCATAGAGGTCATAGGAAGCACTACTAGCGGCAACCTCCACAATCAACTCCGGCGCACCTTCAATGTAATCATCCTCACTAATTCGCGACTGTCCACCTTTGTCTTGTTCAATGCGCAACAAAGCATCAGGTTGGGGTTCATTATCAAAATCTAGCCGCACTGTAGAATTGTCGCCTAGCATGGTGCCAGGGATTGCGGCTTCATATGTCCCTAGCCAGGTAATAATCCTACCATGAGGTTGACCATGCTTATTGACCCTAACAGGTGATGCCACGTAAACTACCCCCTCAATTAACTCCGCCTTCCTAATTTCAGGCATTTGATCATAGCGTCGTTCAAATTCTACTCTACTTAAGCGATCGCCATTTTCCAGAATAGGTAGTTGAGTTATTACGGGAGTAGGGGATTTCACCACAAGACTTGCTCCATAAAATTTATACCAACATCTACTTTTATAGCAAAGGGAACAGGGAACAGGGAACAGGGAGCAGGGAATTTAGAATTTAGAATTTAGAATGAATAATTAAGAATTAATAATTGTAGCGTTTATGGCATTTATCAGGTACAATTATAAACCTCAAAGTCCCCCTTGTTAAGGGAAACGGGGTATCCCTTTGTCCCTCATAGCTATAAGAATTGCTATGGGTTTTAGGTAGCAGGGAGCAGGGAGTAGGTAGCAGGGAGCAGGGAGCAGGGAATTTAGAATTTAGAATGAAGAATTAATAATTAATAATTGTAGCGGTTATGGCATTTATCAGGTACAATTATAAACCTCAAAGTCCCCCTTGTTAAGGGGGATTTAGGGGTATCCCTTTGTCCCTCATAGCTATAAGAATTGCTATGGGTTTTAGGCAGCAGGGAGCAGGTAAGAGGCATGCATGCAAAAGGCAAGAGGCAAGAGGCAAGAGGTAAAAAATATTGTGTACCTCATAGCTATGATAAAAGCTATAGGTCATGAACAATGTAAGTATTCAGCTAATAGCTGATAACTCACCCTAAAACTCTTCTCCCTACTCCCTGCTCCCTATTGCCTGCTCCCTGTTCCCCACACCCTACCCCCCACACCCTACTCCCTAAAACACACTCTCCCCCTTAATCACTTTCCTGCTGTTGAAATCACAACTTTAGAAAAGTGGTGTGGGGAGAGACTGAGATCAATAGGACCATCGAAGCCCACTCCTAAACATAAGGATCTAGATAGTAATAACTAGCTAGTATTTAGTTTTAGCGGTCAGTAGTCAGTAGAACAGGCATCTTGCCTGTTTCCTCAACTGTGGTCAGTGGTCAGTGGTCAGCTTTTAGCCTTGGCCAAAGGCCACGCTACGCGAACAGCCGTCAGCCTTGGCCAAAGGCCACGCTACGCGAACAGCCGTCAGCCGTGGCACAGGCTTCCAGCCTGTGACTTAACTCAAATGCTTACCTGTTGTCTTGATGCAAAGCGCGAGTGGGGGAAACCCCCAAGACCGTAATGGTGCGTTTTCCGTAGGCGAATTAAATTCGCCACGGGTCGCACCTCTGCATCGCTTATTCAAAAGCTGATAGCTGATAACTGATAGCTGATAGCTGATAGCTGATAGCTGATAGCTGATAGCTGATA
>NZ_CEYLVT010000411.1:0-3128 GCF_982860115.1 Moorena sp. | reverse complement strand
GATAATTACCCTGTCTTGATGCAGTCGCTCATGGGGAGGGGCTGTGTGCGGAACCTGCGTCCGCACCTTGTAAGCCCCGTGGAAACCCCCTTTGGCGGCGCTGCATCGCTTAATAAAAATCTCCCCCATCTCCCCATCTCCCCATCTCCCCATCTCCCCATCTCCCCATCTCCTCACACTTTTATTATCGGTATTCAACCGAACTTGATGTTATTCTCCCATCACCCCATTAAGCTACAGTCTTAATGTCAATCATTTAACCTATCTACTTTAGTCATAGTGCTTAATTTTCGGCTGTTATCCGGGATAGGGTAATCAGTTAACGAAGGTGTGATCTGGTTTATAGGATTTATAAATCAGATGTAAACATAGCAGGTCTTTTTTTATTGTCCAATAAAAATCTGTATCTCTTTCCCATCTTGACTTTTGCCTCTTAGCTTTTGCTGTTTCCGGCAATAATTTTGTTTACAACCAAGATATAAACGCGCTTATCGGTTGTTAAACAATTTGTAAGCATATGCGCTACGCGAATGGCTGAGAGCTGAGAGCTGAGAGCTGAGAGCTGAGAGCTGATAGCACCTCAAGTAGCGTGCGCTTCGCGCATATGCTTACGGTTAGTTAGCTAAACACCGCTCCACTCCCAGCTAGGGAAAGTTGGTTTGGTGAAGACCAAGCTTTTATTGTGCTGCATTGCAACCACAACGTTTTCTGATGGCTGCTTCTACTTAATCGGTGATCAAGGTCAGCAATTGGAATTCAGTGATGAGGATAGCTCAAAGTTATGTCTATTTTTATGATCGGCACCCAACGCTCAGGCTCTAATTTGTTGCGCCTGATGTTGAATCAGATTGGTGATCTCGCTGCTCCCCACTCCCCTCACATATTGCAGCGGATGATGCCATTACTACCTACCTATGGGGATTTGAGTCAAACGGACACCTTTACCCTCTTAGTCAATGATGTGTGTCGTTTAGTGGAACTCAATCCCGTTCCTTGGGAGGGTGTGAATTTAAATACAAAGGAAGTAATTTCCCTTTGCCGAGAGCGGTCTTTGGTGGCGATATTTGCCTCTGTTTACGATATTATGGCACAAACTTGGGGAGCACAGCAATGGTGTTGCAAAAGTTTAGCCAACGTTTACTACCTGCCAGAGATTACCGCTTACTTGGAAAACGCTAAATTTATCTATTTGTACCGGGATGGTCGAGATGTAGCGCTTTCTTTTAAGAAGGCAGTGGTTGGGGAAAAGCACTTCTACCATATTGCTCAAGAATGGGCAAAAGCCCAGCGTTTAGCACTCCAGATGCGCTCTCGCTTAAGTCCCGATAGGTTTTTCAGCATCAGTTATGAAACCCTAATCAGCTCTCCTGAGACTACCCTGCAGGATCTGTGTAATTTCCTAGGCGTGCAGTATACTCCTGAGATGCTGGATTTCCATCAATCCCAGGAAGCCTCGAATGCTGCAACGTCTAGCTCCTTATGGACTAATGTAACCCAACCTGTAATTAAACAAAACACTAAGAAGTTTCTTCAAGAAGCTACGGATGAGGAAATTCTGATTTTTGAATTGGTGGCGGGAGATGTACTTGATGCTCTTGGTTACGAACGGGTTGGAATTCTTAAAGGGAAAGAAATCAAATTCAGCAGCACTGCGATCGCTAAATTTAATGCGATTAACCAAAGCTTAAAAGCAGAGGCACGCCAAAAAATGGATCCTGAGGACTTAAAGCGACGAGATCGCCAAGCCACTCTGCTCAAAGAGATTAAAGCACGTCAGACCGTAGTGGCTTAAAGAACTGACTATGTTAAAAAAACTGCATGTAAACTCGGAAAATTCCGAGTCGGTATCCCTTTGGTTTCTGTTCTGGAACTTTTTCAAGATCGGTAGTACAGCGTTTGGCGGTTTCATGGCTCTGATTTCCGTAGTGGAGAATCGGATGGTGCGGCGGCACAAACTCCTCACCCATGAAGATATGCTGGACGGCATCTCCTTAGCCACTGTTTTACCTGGCCCAGTTGCTGCTAACGTAGTAGCCTATGTGGGCTATCGCTTGGGGAGGACTAATGGGGCTGTAGTCAGTGCTATTGGTGTGTTGCTCCCTTCTTTTATCCTGGTAATTGGTCTAACCATTGCTTATCTCCAGCTCGGGGAAATTCCAGCACTTCAAAAAGCCTTTGCGGGATTTATTCCTGCGGTGGCGGCAATCATCTTGAGTGCCGCCAGGCGCATGAGCAAAAAAGCGATCAAAGGCTGGCGCGAACTACTGATTGCTTTGATAGCGGCAGTCCTACTTAAGGTAGTAGGAGGATTCTACATTACTGTGCTAGTGGTGGTGGGTTCTGGATTGGCAGGATGGTTTTGGTTACGTGACACTCAGCAGTTGGGACAGGAAAGTTCTCAAGCTCAACCCATTCAGGAGTCAATTGAAGGGATTTCCTGGCTGAAGCTATCAGTCACCTTGGTCATCCTCCTTAGTTTTCCCTTGCTTTCTATGATTCCCCTACCCTTTTTGGGGGAAACCAGCCTCGGGAAACTATTCGTGACATTTTCCGGCATGAGCCTGATGCTATTTGGTGGAGGCTACGTGTTCATTCCCCTGATTCAAGAAGTGGTGGTGAATAGTTACGGTTGGGTGACTCAGACAGAATTTGCTAATGCGATCGCAATCGGACAAATTACTCCTGGACCAATTCTGATCAGTGCTGCCTTCATCGGTTATGTGGTCAAAGGGATTTCCGGAGCAATAGTAGCAACAGTAGGCATTTTCTTACCACCAGGACTGCTGATGGTAACCTGTTCCCACTTATTGAAACATATCAAAGAATCTACAGTGATTCAGGCGGCGCTCAAAGGAATTCGTCCTGCCGTCATTGGCATGATCATTACCGCTGCTATTGTAGTAGCTGGGAGTGCTGAATTTCATCTTGGCAGCCTGGTGATCTTTGCCGCAGCCCTAGTTGCCATGTGGCGGTTCCGCGTGAAGGTGCTGTTGATTATCCCGATTGCTGGAATTTTAGGCTTAGTACTTTACTGAATCTAGAATTAGTGGTAATAGGTAATAGGTAATAGGTAATAGGTATTAGGTATTAGGTATTAGGTATTAGGTATTAGGTATTAGGTATTAGGT
>NZ_CEYLVT010000410.1:0-3148 GCF_982860115.1 Moorena sp. | reverse complement strand
GTCGATTTATTCACAGAAAGGATGGTTATGCTTATACAAACTAGATTCTGTCCTCATGAACCTCTCACCGTTAACCCTGCGGGTATAACGGGAGTCTCCAAGGAGGTAGAAAGATGAAAGAGCAAATTAGGCAGCTGGTATGCCAAGTGCAAAGGTATCCACGGGATACTAAAGAGCGGCAGCAAGCTTTAGGAACACTGGTTAAGCAAATTTTGCGATGCTCCTAGGTCGCCGTTTCGCTCCGGAAGCTTCGCTTCCGCTAAGAGCGATTGACCGTAGGTCACGCTTCGCGATCGCGTAAAATTTGCCGCCCATCCAAAGGTCAACCTCTATCTGGTATTTATCGAGATATTTTGGAGGCAGTGCAGAAACAGGTAACCCAGGATCTAGAGGGGAATATTGATAGGTATAGCCCACAATTTATTTCTGACAGAGAGTGGACATCTTGGCGAGATATGGCCTTTAAAAAGGTAATAGATAACTATCGCCTTGAACAAATCCCCCTAGAAGCGCAAGGACAAAAAACTCTTACTAAAGTAAGGCAATACATTGAGGAAGACCCTGATCGGCTATTCCAATAGCATATCAGAAACCATCCTGAAGCAACATTTCAAACTATTGCTTTAGCCTATATTGACGGTAAAAAATGGCAAGAAATATCTAAATTATTCGGAATTAGTGTTCCTACACTAAGTCATTCATACCAACGTTGTCTTAAGGAAGTAGCTCCTAATATCAAAAAGTCTATACAGGACGAGTTGGCCTAAAACCATTAGACTATCAAGAGAATTAACCCAACTTATACTTTATACTAGTTTCAAAGATACTAGGGTCTTTGGGAAGATGTGATTGATTTAACTTCGACATTCAGCTAAATGGGCTAAGGGTGCTTAATACCCTTTTAGCTCACGGGGTGACAAGCTAATTGAAAATCTTACAGGGGTTAGGTTTTAGGGGTTAGGTGTTAGGTAACATCGTCATGGCGTAGTGGTTGATTAAAACTATCTATGCAGTTGGATTGGTGAAAATTGCTTCAACTGCTCGGAATTACAACAACACGAGTCGCGCTCATTAAACCCAACACCTAAAACCATTAACCTAACACCTGCCTAGGTTTGAGCTTTGTTGTCACCCCTTGAGCCCTTTTAGGGATGTTAAAAATCAAAAGTATAGCGCTGCATCCAGGTAAGATGTAAGAGGTAACAGGGAACAGCCGAACAGGGAATTAAAAAGTTTTTAACATAGCGCTGCATCGTTTTTTAAATTATTTTTAAATCAATTTAATTTTTACCTATCAACGAAAAAAACCATAGGGATTTATGTTAGAGTATTGGTAGGCTGATTTTAGGGAATTGGTATAAAACCAGAGCATCCCAAAGTTACATTTATTAATCATAACTAAAAACTCAAGACTATTTTGATTATAAGTATTGTTTACCTAGAAATTAGGATTACTAGGTAGATAATGCTCCTAGTTTAGGGAATACTATGATCGGACTCAGCACAGGATGTAATCATGACGTCTACCATTAAGTCGTACAGTGAACCATTAACCTTTAAAGTTCCGCTAGCGTTAGCAGCACATCGCAGAGCCAAGAAATTTCAACAGCACCAAGCTAATCTAACTAAAGCGAAACAGGTTTATTTCAATACTCTGGCAGTGTATGCAGTTAACTTTTACTTGCGGTGTATGGGATTTGAGACAAACTTAGAGGAAAGCGACAGTTGGAATCCAGTGATGCAAACCCTGATGGATGTTGCGGATCTGACTGTGAAAAATCATGGTAAGTTGGAGTGTAGACTTGTTTTACCTAAGGCTAAGTGTGTCAAAGTTCCAGCAGCAGTCTGGCAGGAACGAATTGGTTATGTGGCGGTGGAGCTTGATCAAGCATTGGAGGAGGCAACTCTGGTAGGATTTGCTGATACAGTGCTAACAGAAGAATTACCGCTCAAGCAATTGCGAACCCTGAAAGAGTTACCGCCACACATTAGAGAGTATCGGCAATCTCCCCTATCCCAGGCAGGGGCAAAGCAGTGGAGCCATAGTCATGGTCTCAAACCCAAGGTCTTGTGTACCGATGCTTCACCGTCCAACACTATGGAAACAGACCCTACCCAACCACAGCAACCACAAAGCCAGACTCCAGTAGTGCGATTAAGGCAGTGGTTAGAGAATAGTTTTGAGGCAGATTGGAAGACAGTGGAAACTATCTTACCGCCAGTACCGGAGCCAATGCTTGATTTCAGAAGTTTCCCCTTTGATCAACCTAGTAAAGGATTGCATACTACCGTGGGAGTAAAACGAGGTAAGCTACTCGGTTCGGAAATTGCCTGGGCTGCGGAGAAAGTGGCTTTATTTGTGGAGCTACATCCAACAGATTCACCCAAAATGAATATATTCATTGAACTTTCTCCTGCTGGTGCTGCAGACCGTCTTCCCAAGAATCTACAGATTATGGTGCTGGATCACGAGGGAATTGCGGTGATTCAAACCCAAGCTAGACAGACGGAAAATATTAAGTTGCAAGTAAGTGGTGAACCGGGAGAACGTTTTAGCATTAAGTTAGTTTTGAATGATGTTAGTATTACGGAAAATTTCTTAATCTGACGGGGGGATTGTGCTACCAATATGCTTCTTAAACAAGCGCCTTGTTTTAATCATATTATTAATTAGATATATAGCATTTATCAAATAGGTGAGGTACATTTTGGGGAGTAGGGAGTAGGGACTGATCTATGGGAAAATTGAATGTACCTCATTAATATGATAACCACTACACCCGTATTATAAGTGTTGTGAAATAGTTGATCCCAAATCCGGGATAACCCTTTTTTAATTTAGCCCACGCAGGTAGATTTGGCTCCTAGAGTCGCGACGTCTAGTCGTCTGGAATAAACGCTTATAACAGGGGATTTGGTATGATTATAAAACAGCCCGAGTAACCAGGGCTGGTTTTTTAGTTACAAACTGACTCAGGGAAAGCATCGTCTAGAAATCCATCCCTATTGCCTAAAATTTCTTAAGAAGTAACGGGTAATGGGGAAGATTGTTATCGATTACGTAAGCATATGCGCTACGCGCACGCTACGCGAACAGCAGTCAGCCGTTGGCCTTTGGCCACGCTACGCGAACAGCCGTCAGCCTTGG
>NZ_CEYLVT010000409.1:0-3209 GCF_982860115.1 Moorena sp. | reverse complement strand
TCGCGAAATTAAACCCCACCCTCTTCTTGTATTTTCCAAAATGGGATGCTCCCAATAAATCGCGCTCTGTATTTTTCCCTCAGTCCGAGACTAGACGGTCTAGTCTCAATTCTTGGCGACCATATGTATTAATTATTTAAAATAATACTCGCAAATCTATAAGCCGAATAAATATCAGCCCAGTTTTATACTTCCCGGTCAATATTTTGGGAGCGATCAAATTTTTGGGTTCAGTCAAACGCTTTTCTTGTCTAATGTCTAGCGATTAGATGCGTTTGCCCTGATACACCCTGGGACTGGTGTAGAAACATAAGAACCTGGACCGGCGAACGGAAAGCGATCCTGGTATGTCTTGTAGTATTTAGTTATCTCTGACATTGTGTTCGTAGAATAGAGATTATAGTAAGGCCATTGATTATTCAGCTGCTGGTATTGCGATAAATTTAAAGGATTGCGAATGCTGTAATACTGCGACAAATGCCCCATATTTTCCTTGAGATTATCGCCTTGAACACGCAAATCGATAATTTCAAATGCCCAGCCATTGTTCATATTCGCCTGAGTTGTTAACTGAATGGTATCATATCTCTGCTTTCCCAAGAGAAAGTTCTCTTTATCAACTTGCCATCCCGTATCATTAATACGGCCGTATCGATAATTTGTTTCGTCGATGGCTGCATCAATGAGCGCATTTTCAGCCTGACTCTGGCTACAGTTGTGTTGCTTCATGTACTGATCAACCAAATCTTGGAAATACATTAGTAAACTATTGGGCGGTAACTCCCCCTTATAATAGTCAGGCCAGTATCCTGTAGGGCGTTGCATAGTCTGGGCAATTTGTGCGTTGTTACAACCTAATTTACGCAGGGCATGCAGTTTATTGCGAGCCACCAGGGTGTTGCCTAAATTGACATAAATGCCACTTCCAGACATCAGATAATAGTAAATTCCGTTAGCCCCGTTATAGACATTGGAGTGCCATATTTCTACATTACTGTGGGATGAGAAACCATTAACAACACTGTTGTTTAGCGGCTTATCAGGTGGATAAACATTACGGCACCAAAAGCCATCAGGGTTGATAATTGCTGGCGAGTATAGATCCCCAACCTTAGGCATATCGTGAATATTGCGTGGCACATATTTACCTTCTGGTATCACCGCTTGTGGCTGAGGATTCAGCTTGTAATAAAAATCTAAATTATCAAAAAACATTTGCAGTTCAGCATCCGACTTCTTAGCAAAATCAGCAGTCGCTAATGGATAAACATAATTGAGATATTGACGAACAGTCATTTCTTCAGGGTGATTCATTTATAATATTTCTCCTGGGAAATAGGTTTCTACCTTGGTTAATATCTGCCTAAACATTTTCAGGAAAAGGTATTTTAGAGTTTTAGAGCTAATTTATCAAGTAAATCTTAAGAGCTCAAATCCTTTGACAGATATGGATTTCAGCTAACAGGATCAAAAATACGCCTAAATCATGAAAGCCTTGCACCGCAATGGTTATAGCTCTGTTTACAAATCAGCTCTTAGTCGATTACCTCGACCCTCTTCGAGTCACACGCCTAACTATTTATTAGACGTAAACTTTCTTGATATCCAAACCATAGGTCATGATCTTGAGAATCTTTCTGTCTATTAACCTCATTAAGAATAATATTAAGAATTATTCAGACTATCATTCCTTATTGGGACGATATCTAGAATATTTCTGGATATTCCCCTATACTTCTTTTTCAAGAATATTTGAATTAAATCTTGAACGCTCGATTGAGTCATATTTCTTAATATTACTGAATCGGTGTTCTAGGTGATCATCTTCCTAGAAGTTCATCTATCCTGATCCATTAGAGCTAATTTATCAAGTAAATCTTAAGAGCTGAAATCCTTTGACAGATATGGATTTCAGCTAACAGGAGTAAAAATACGCCGCGAAAAATTCCGCAAACTTTCAGTGATCGCTCCTAAGACAGAAAAATCCCACAACCTAGACAGGCTGTGGCGTACCGAGGGTCGCCACCTGCAACAAGTCATGTAAACAACACCTAACGGGGGGACAGAGCGGGTATAGCCATTGTGTAGCAAGGGATACAGCAGATTAATAAAAAAAAAGATATATCAGCATGACCTGAGTGCCTGACACATCTGTGTGAAAACCAGGCAGATCAGGTTCTACACTTTAAAGACCGAATACGGGAAAACCAAATCTGGTCGTAGTAATCATGCTCAGCTTTATGGCTAGCAAAGCACGGTTGCGGATCTTTAGGTAACAACGGTACTGGCGCGACTGAGTTGCCTACCTTTATTGACTACTCCTTTGAGCCAGCGCAGACCAATTTTGAGATAGCTTAGACCTCGAAACCAATGGGGATCTACCTGCCGACCTAAGCGAAGAAGTTGAACAGCCATACCGACCGGTAGTAGCATAAAGTAGGGCCACGGCTGCCACGTTCGTAGAGCCGTTCCAGCGCTTGGGCTGAGCGAATCCGAGAGTCCTCGAGCTTCTTTGGCTCCTGATTTACTATCTAAAAATAGTTCTTCTACCTCAAACCGCAAACCGTATTGCCACAGCGTTTGTAAGGTGGGGGCTCATCGGTGATCACGGCCTTTGGCTCCTTGACCCCTTTGACGGTAGCTAATACAAGGTTACAGCGATGCTCCCCATCTTGCCTATGACCGACATTATGATCAAAAAATGCCTCTGCTAATGGTGGCCACAGATAGCGGACTTCAATCGGATAGCGACACCGGACCATGCAGTAGTACATCACAGGGCAGCCGTAGGCAGTAATGCCAACCGCTTGTTGCAACCAACTGATCAGGTCATGATAGCGCGAAACCTGGATCTGCATTGAGCATGACATCGGGATGTTGACGCAATAGCCACCGGGCTCGGCGTAACAACGGTCTATAAGTTTCTTTGGCAACGGCAGAACTGCTATAGCAATCCTAAATCATTTGTAAAATCAGCAAAATCTGGAATCGTTGCTGGACAAGGGTCATAGCGTTCGCTTTGGCCAATATATTTCACGAATCATTTAGGACTGCTATAAATTCTAGAAGCCTTACTCAGAAGAGATTTCAAAATTAATAAGCATAAATATTTATCGCATGAATCTTATATCCAGTAGGCATTTCAAAATTAGATCCCACATTCCGCAGGTTAGCTTGGATATAGAATATTTTTTACGACACTATGGGAA